>JBNMOV010000146.1:0-10322 GCA_051275765.1 Maribacter sp.
ACTGTGTTGAAATCTCTATTCAACATCCAAACTGCAATACCCCATACTCCTAAGAAACAAATACACAAAACAATATTAGAACCAGGAATCTTTTTAAACGTCTCTCTCCATAATAGATAAAGGACATAAGTAACAAATCCTAAAGGAATAATAGTCAGTAACACATTAACAACATTATACATGGTTGCTGCTCCACCTTCAAGTTCTCTATCTACAAAATCCCTTGCAAAAACAACTAATGAAGTTGCTCCTTGCTCGAAAGACATCCAGAAGAATACGGTAAAGAAGGCAAAGATTACGAATGCAATCATTCGATCTCTTACGATCCTATCATATCTAAGTATTCTAGAAATTACTAAGAAAAGGAATAAAACAAGTCCTCCTAATATTGCTGTATTTTGTCCGGCCCAAGTAACAACAGATTCGCCCTCGACAGTGCCCATTACATTCAATGCACCAAATATATCTATACCTGCAATCTTAGACATTGGATCGTTAATCAAATAAAGTAAACCTATTGGAGCTACTATAGCGATTAGAATCTTATCTATCATTGTAAATGGATTTCTCTTATCATCTCCATCTGCATTGACATCTACACTTTTTTCATTAACATTTTGAGGTAATTCTACCTCATGATCTCCTGTAGGAGCAGCTCCTATATCCCCAAATAATGGACTAGCCATCCAGAATTGTAGTGTTCCTAACATCATGAATATACCTGCTAGACCAAATCCCCAACTCCATCCTACTCTCTCTGCTAAGTATCCACAAAGCATCATACCAAAGAATGCACCTGCATTGACACCCATATAGAATATCGTATAGGCACCATCCTTTTTTTCTGGTAAATCCTTATACATTTCAGAAACAATGGAAGTCATGGTAGGCTTAAAGAATCCTGTACCTATGACAAGTAAGGCAAGACCTATATATAAGGAGGCTTCTGTTTCCATCGCCATCGAGGCATGTCCCAAGGTCATGATAATAGAACCTATAACTACTGCCCAGCGATATCCTGTCCACTTATCAGCGATCAATCCACCTAGTATTGGTGTTAGATATAAAAGACCAGCGTAAGATCCGAAAAGTGCACCTGCATTTGCAGCAGACCATTCCCAACCTGGATTATAGCCTATGGCAGCCATCGTTAGGAAATTTATCAATAAAACCCTCATTCCGTAGAAAGAGAATCTTTCCCACATTTCCGTAAAGAAGAGGACAAATAGTCCTGCTGGATGCCCTAATACTTTTGTTTTGAAAAAATCATTACTTGACGAACTCATCGAATTTTTGTTTTAATACTATCAGTTTTGTAGAAACAGGCTTTAAAATGCCCTATAATCAGCCAAAATAGCATTTTTATTTTAAACAGGTACTAATATATACTATGTATCAGTCAAAGATGACTTATTGGACTTTTTACACTAACCCTTTTTTCTTATATTCGTGTTCAAGTAATATTCATAATTAGGTATGAACAATGAAAATACGATTTTAGGAATAGATATAGGAGGCACAGGGACGAAGTTTGCATTGGTAGACACCTTAACTGGTAAGATGCTTACAGATAGGTTTAAACAATCTACGCCCAAGCCTGCAACTCCTGCCGCTGTTTTGGATGTTATAGCAGAACAGATGATGAGATTGGATTGGTCTGGGCCGATTGGTTGTGGACTACCATCTATTGTACAGAGAGGAGTGGCGAAAAGTGCTGCTAATATTGATGATTCTTGGATAGGTCTGAATGTGGAAGATTATTTTTCTTCAAAATTATCTTGTGAAACTACTGTCATCAATGATGCAGATGCTGCAGGAATAGCAGAAATGGAATATGGGACAGGAAAAGGAAGGGATGGTGTCGTCATGATGATAACGGTAGGGACAGGTATTGGTTCTGCATTATTTTGTGATGGAAAATTAGTGCCTAATACTGAATTAGGACATATAAAATTTAAGGGAGGTACAGCAGAAAAGTACGCATCTAATTCGACGAGGAAGAAGAAAGGTTTGGAATGGAAAGAGTGGGCTTTACGTTTCAATGAACTCCTAAATCACTACGAAAGATTATTTTCTCCTGATTTATTTATCTTAGGAGGAGGATTGAGTAAAAATTTCCATTTGTACCATACTTGTTTTGATTGTAATGCTGAGATCATTCCTGCTAAAATGCAGAATGCAGCAGGAGTTGTTGGTGCTGCGATGGCAGCAAAATATAGTAGAGAATTAGTATGATAAATCATTACCGTATCAATCTGCCTGCTTTTTCTAGAGGCTACCATATTATTACAGAAAGGATATTAGAAGAAATCTCTTTGCCAGAAAATGGTATTTTGCATGTGTTCATTCGCCATACATCAGCAGGTTTAACGATCAATGAAAATGCGGATTCAGATGTGCGAGTAGATTTTGAAAGTATTTTTAATAGATTGGTGCCAGAGCATTTGCCATTTTTAACACATACTATGGAAGGTTCAGATGATATGCCAGCTCATATCAAGGCATCTTTGGTGGGTTCTTCAGTTTCTATTCCCATTGTAAATGGAAAATTGGATTTAGGAACTTGGCAGGGAATTTATCTTTGTGAATTCAGAAATCATGGTGGCAGTCGAAAACTGACTGTTACTGTATATGAATAGTTACAAAAAAAACTCGAAGTTTCATTATTGAAAATTCGAGTTTTTTTAATGTATAAATGAGTTATAAACTTTACTCCTCAGCTATTTTTCCAATAGCTATATTCATACCTAATCTAAAATTAGTACTTTTAGAGTCTAGTGGCTTGAAAACAGAGATTACATTATCTGACGTACCATATAGTTGAACAGGACCCAATTTGAGTCCAAAATTCAGACCTAGATTATCAAATCTTCCGTTTCTCAAGGCATATACACCACCTATACTGAATATTTTTCCAAATCGTTTTTGAATACTAACTCCAATTGCAGGACGAAGTTTGCTTCTCGTTACTTCTCCATAAAAAGCCAATCCAGCATCTAATGATTCCATGATTTTATAAGAACCGCTTAGATAGAATTTAGGGCTAAGAGATGTTTTGTAAGAGTTACTAGTTTCTTTAAAACCTAATATATCAACGATAGTATCCACTACGCCACTAAAATCGAGAGAATCCTCATCAAAGAAAACATCATCAGCATTCACACCTTCAAAAGTATATGTTCCTTTGCTTGTAAAATTAGAAGCGTTCTTTTTCCAATTGATAGAACCTAAATCAAGAATGCTTGCACCTATTGTTATTTTATCATTCAATTGGTACTCTGCTCCTAAGTCGAAGGCAATTCCTAAATTCTTTCCAAAGAAAAAATCTCCTGCTGAAAGCTGATCTGAAAAAGGATTGATATTAAAATCTGTACTATCTGCATTAGTTACAATATCCAAATCGAAAAAACCTCCACCACTATTAACTACATAATCGGTAGTTGCAGTAATTTGATAATATTCAGGATCTGTATATATACTTAATTCTTCATTACTAGTGGAAATATTACCTGCTCCAGATAGGATTTTCACTTTAGCACCTATGGATAATTTATCCGTTACTTGGTAAGCACCATGTAATCCTAGTTCGCCATATATCATCAGATTCACGCTAGGAGCCACATCTATATTTTGATCGATGTACTGCACATTTCCATTGAATGCCATTTCTGGTAATTCTCTAGGATAACCAAAAATAAAATCAGAACGTATCGCATGGGATATGCCTACTTGTAATTTTCCAAATTTCAAACCTACGCTGAACGTTTCTATATCTATTTCTGTCTTGAAAAAATTATTATCCTTTAATTTGACTAGTCCAGCATCTATATCTATAATATTATTACCATTTGCATCAGTAGTCAACATATCCCCTATCGTAGGACCATTATGACCATAATTGATCATAAAAGAAGGAAGGGATATTTGTATTCTATCATCCATTATTTTTGCAGGATTGGTAGAATTAGATTGGTAAACATTATTCATAAAATGTAGTCCTAATTCCTGTGCATTCAGTCCTGTTGTTAGAATGATAATGGAAAATATAAATATAATTCTTTGCATGTTTATCAAGTTTATCATTTGAGTTACGTAAAACGCAACAGATTTTAGACCTTAGATATTAGTTGCGTTTTACGTAAATGAATTATTTAGTAATACCTGCTTTTACGCCTATTTTTATAGTTACGTCATCTTTATCTATAAAGCGTACTACATCGTCAGGTGCATTATTTAGGACGGTGACTAATCCTAGATTTTTCATTTGTAAGAAAGCATTGAATTTTTCCTTTGGCATTTCTATTTCTATTTCATGGTGAGTAGTAGAAATAGAATATCCATTGGCATCTACAGCAGCAGCTTTGATGATGGCATTGTTTGGAAGTAAGTTATCTAAGCTGGTGTCGAAAAGAGAATCTAAAATTATCCCATTTTCATCTTCAAAATATAATTGCAATCCTAAGTCGATAGGGATATTATTATCAGATACAATTTTGAGTGTGATATAATCAGCAAAATCAAAATCATCTCCTAAATCATTATCATTTATTTCCACATCGGAACGGAGGGTGAAATTTCTTGCAGTAACGTATACTGGTAAATCCACGAATACATTGATACGGAAAAAACTGGAATCCGTAGCGAATCCAACAATGGCTTGGTCACTGTCAGGATTTCCAAGTGCATCCAGATCGTAATCAACAGCTACTGGTCGATTAGCGAATATATCTACGATATTAGAGTTGGTATTGTCTAGCGTGAATGATGTGAATTTGGACTCTCCTACTTCATCCAAAGCAGGATAGGCAAAATCAACACCACCTTCTAGAGCATCACTTTGTAATTCTAAAATAGAGCCATCTAGGTTTAGGATGCTCATAAAATTAGAAACAGATCTCACTGGTAATCCGAATGAGTTTTCTACATCCACATTGATACTAGGTTCTGCAAAAGAAACTCCCCCACTTATCCATCGATCAAAGAAATCAATGATTATGGTATCTCGTGGTAAGTCATATACTTCTTGTCCCAAATATCCCTGAAGGTAAGATGCCTCAAAATCTTGGAAAAACATGAAGAAATTTTCTAATAATACCCGTGTGCCATCTGGTAAAATAGCAGTATATCTAATGTTGATATTTCCATTATCAGGCGTGAGATGCCATCCCGTAAGATCCATAGCTCCTGCTCCAGAGGAAGGTGCTTCTCCATCATAAGGGATATCTGAAAAGTGCTTATATGTTTCCCCTGTAATAGGATCTAATACCTCTGGGAGTTCTATTTCTAAGGTAATATCTTCTGTAAATGGAGATTCGCAGGCAAATGAAACCGTAGCCGATTTTAATCTAACAAATTCCAAGACCATACCATTAGGTGCAGCATATGGGAATGAGAAAAATGAATCTGGAACAACGATAGGAAAGAAAGGAATACTTGCAAAAATATCAGTACTGGATCGCTGTGTAAAATCTCCACGATAAATTAAATGAAGCAATCCATCCTGATCTAATTCTACAGTAGTAGATGAATCCAATTCTCCTACAATATCTTCTATTTGCATTGTAGCAGTAAGAAGAGAGGTAGCATAATCTCCATCAAATTGTAGAGACGCATCTCCTAAGTCATCAAATTTTTGGCAGCTCATCATAAATGAGAATACGAAAAATGATAGACATCCGATAATCAATATATTCTTTTTCATCTGATTAATATATAGTTATTTTATGAAATGTAAACGAGGTATTCTAGACTAATGCTGTTTTTGGACAATGAAGTAGTTTAAAAACTACTTGTTTAACTGTAAAACTACCTTGAATAATTTTTTTTCGCTATAAACAGCAATTTTTAAACAAATCAATTATAATCGATATTCATTTCCTAATTCTGGTATTTCAATATTATCAAAGCCATCTTCTTGTAGATATTTTTTGAATTTTTCTTGTCTGTCTAATGTTCCATGCACTAAGAATAACTTTTTTAAATGTTTCTTTTGATTTTGAAGAAAAGCTAACATTTCTTTCCTGTCAGCATGAGCAGAAAAAGAATCCATTACATATATCTTAGCATGCACAGGTAGTTTTTTTCCAAATAATCTGATTTCTTTTGCACCATCTCGCAATTTTCCACCAGGCGTATTAGGAGAACAATACCCTACGATTAGTATGGCGTTTCTTTCATCAGTAATATTATTGAATGCGTGGTGCTTGACTCTTCCTGCGTTCATCATTCCTGAAGAACTGATGATAATACAAGGATCTTTACTGTCATTCAATGATTTGGAGACTTCTACATCATGAATATAGTGCAATTTATTGAAACCAAATGGATCGGAATCTATTCGTTTATATTCACTTAGTTCCTTATCGTAACATTCCGTATGTGTCTTAAAAAAATCAGTAGCATTGACTGCTAATGGACTATCCACATACACAGGAATTTTAGGTAGCAGATTATTCGTTTCCATCTGATCCAGCATATAAACGATTTCCTGCGTCCTTCCTACACTAAAAGCAGGAATGATCAATTTTCCTCGCTTTTTTACGCAAACATCTTGTATAATTTCTAAGAATTTTGCAGACTCCCTAGGTGGAGAAGAATGCTCTTTCGCTCCATAAGTAGACTCACAAATTAAGTAATCTATATTAGGCATAGGCTGAGGATCACGCAATATAGGGCGGTTGGGTCTTCCTATGTCTCCAGTGAAACCAAACCTCGTTCGGTTGCCATTTTCATCTATTTCTAAAGTAACATTGGCACTTCCTAATATATGACCTGCATCCTTGAATAACAGACGTACATCATCATTGATCTCATACCAACTATTATAATCTAAAGCAACAAATTTTTTCAGTGCTGGCTGGACATCCTCGATCGTATATAATGCTTCTTTTTTATCTTTTCCTCTATTCTTTTTATTATAATATTCTGCGTCCCTTTCTTGAATTTTGGCACTATCCATTAGCATGATGGAACATAAACTACGTGTAGCATAGGTACAGATAATCTTCCCTTTGAATCCGTCCCTGACCAATTTAGGAATTCTACCACAGTGATCTATATGCGAATGAGAAAGAATCATACAATCAATCTCTGATGGTTTAAATAACCAGTTTTCATTGAATTCTTTCATCTCCTTATCGTGTCCCTGATACATTCCACAGTCTAATAATATCTTATATCCGCTAGATAGCGTAACTAGGTGTGCACTCCCTGTTACTGCTCTTGCCGCTCCACAAAATTGTACAGTCATATATGTATGTTTATATTTTTCTTGCTAATAATATTAGCGAATATACATAATACAATAAAGGTATCTCGTGCTGAAAGCAAGCTAATTTTAAAGATATGCTAAAACAGTAATATGAACGACTTCTGGTTTTACGATTATATCTAGTAACTAAGTCTATCTTTTTTCTGCTAAAATAATGGTGTTACATCCATATATTAGAATCCATAGATTCTAAATTAAGGATACTATCATTTATGATTTAGTCCACTAGGTATTGAAGATACAAGTTTAGAATAAAAAATCATTTTAGAAATGATGTTTTTTCTAAACATGAAGTGATATTGTTATTATTTTGAATAATGCTAAACTTCATTCTTATAAAAGAAAATGGAACTCTTACCTTGGCATTATTGTTAATATTCATACTTTCGTGTCAGATGCTATTATTATAAAGAAGGCACTTAATTATTAACACATAATTTATATCACAATGACACCCGATCAATTAAAAGGTCTTCGTGCGAAAATGGGTACTCTTGCCCACTATCTTTGACGTCCCGAACCGTAAAATGAAAATTGAGGATAAGGAAGGCATGAGCCTCGATCCTGATTTTTGGGATAATCCCAAAAGAGCAGAAAAGATCCTAAAAGAAATCAAAGCACATAAATATTGGGTAGACGTCTATGAAGAAACTGAACAGTTTGTAGATGATACAGAAGTATTATATGAGTTTTATAAAGAAGGCGAAAGTACAGTAGAAGAAGTAGAAGAATCCTATCAAGGAGCGATGAAACAAGTAGCTGAAATGGAATTCCGTGCTACTTTGAATAAAAAAGAAGATGAACTCAACTGCATCTTGCAAATCAATGCAGGAGCTGGAGGAACAGAAAGTTGCGACTGGTCTGCCATGTTGGAACGGATGTATCTCATGTGGGGAGAGAAAAATGGTTTCAAAGTAAAATTACTGGATAGGCAAGCAGGCGATGTTGTAGGTATCAAATCTGTAGAATTAGAGATTACAGGAGAGTTCGCTTATGGTTTATTAAAAGGAGAAAATGGAGTACATCGTTTAGTTCGAGTGAGTCCGTTTAATTCGCAAGGGAAAAGAATGACTTCGTTTTCTTCAGTATTCGTTCATCCAGTAATTGATGATACGATTGAGATAAAAGTGAATCCTTCAGATTTGAAATGGGATACTTTCAGAGCAAGTGGAGCAGGTGGACAGCACGTGAACAAGACTGAATCTGCCGTTCGGGTGACACATCTCCCTTCTGGCTGTGTAGCAGAATGCCAAGAAGAGCGTTCTCAACATATGAATCGTGATAAAGCGATGAAAAAGTTGAAAAACTTACTCTACGAATTAGAACTTCAAAAGCAATATTCTGAAAGAGATAAGGTAGAAGCTGGTAAGATGAAAAACGAATGGGGTTCACAAATCCGTTCTTATGTCTTGGATGATAGATGGGTAAAAGATTTACGTTCTGGCTATAAAGTTCATAATCCAGATAACGTCCTCAATGGCGATATCAATGAATTTTTGAAATCGGTTTTGATGTTGAATTCATTGAGATTAGATTAAGAAGTATTATAAATTTTTATTTTTAGTATCCTTGATGTTTTGTAAATAAAACATCAAGGATACTTAGTTTTAAAAGATATATAACAGTCCAACAAAAATCCTTATTTTCACATTCCATTATAAAGAGCATATTGATTTTTTTATCTAGAAATTTTAATATCTCTACATCTTAATATCCATCGTCCCTTGAGTGAAGAAACCATAGAACAGTTCAATGAGCTATTCGAGAAGGAACTGAGTAATCTGAATCCTAGTCAGAAGAAAGCAGTCACGCAAATTGCTGGTCCTGTTTTGGTCATCGCTGGTCCAGGTACAGGAAAGACGCATATTCTTTCTGCTAGAATAGGAAATATCCTCAAGGAAACAGATGCCAAACCTCATAATATTCTTTGTTTGACGTTTACAGATGCAGGCGTGTTAGCTATGCGTGAGCGTTTGCAGGAATTCATTGGTCCAGAAGCTCACAAGGTTCATATTTATACTTTTCATTCTTTTTGTAATACCATTATTCAAGATAACCTAGAGTTATTCGGACGTTTTGAAATGGAAGCGATTTCTCAATTAGAAAGAGTAGAAATCATCCGTGAAATGATGGATGAATTGAAGGAAGCGAATGTCTTGAAAAACGGGCGTTGGGATATTTATCACTATGAATCTCATTTAGGGAATTTGTTCAAGCAGATGAAATCTGAAAATTGGACAAAGGAATTCATAGAAGAAAAGGTTGATGAATATTTAAAAAGTATTCCAACTAGAGAAGAATTCATTTATAAAAAGAATACCAAACATTCTAAAAAAGGAGATCTTAAGCAAAAACAGGTAGATAATGTTAAAGATCGCCTAGGAAAACTGCGAGTAGGAGCGAAGCTTTTTGAAGTATATAAAGCGAAAATGAAAGAACGTAATCGTTATGATTACGAAGACATGATTCATTGGGTATTAGAAGAATTCAAGAAGAATGAAGCATTGCTTCGTCGTTATCAAGAACAGTATTTATACTTCTTAGTAGATGAATATCAAGATACGAATGGTAGCCAAAATAAGATTCTCGATTCGCTTATCAAATATTGGGATAATCCCAATGTATTCGTAGTAGGCGATGATGATCAATCCATCTTTGAATTTCAAGGAGCGAGACTGCGAAATATTATAGATTTTTACGATGCACATCAGCCAGAGATTAAGCTAGTGATGCTCAAGGATAATTATCGTTCGTCGCAGCATATTTTAGATGCTGCCAAAAAAGTGATTGATCATAATAACGAGCGAGTCATTAAGAATATAGAAGGCTTAGAAAAAAGTCTAGTGGCGAGAAGTGATGATTTTGCTGCGTCGAGTATTCGTCCAAGCATCATCGAGTATCCTAATAAGATGCACGAAGATGCAGCCATAGCTAATGAAATAGAAAGATTACATAAAGAAGGTTTTCCGCTGAACGAAGTGGCAGTGATTTACGCTAAACACAAGCAAGCGAGAAATATCATTTCCCTATTAGAGCGAAAGCGGATTCCTTA
>JBNMOV010000147.1:0-10230 GCA_051275765.1 Maribacter sp.
CAAAAGCATATATTCTTCTGTATCTTCATCGTATGGGAATTTTATTGACATTTATTATTATTTTGAGCTAAGATAGCAAATCGGACACTTATTAATTCCATGTCCCTAAGTAAATCGATTCAGGCTTATGAAAATGGCATTAATAAAAATGATGTTTTAAAAAACGCACAATCTAACCTAGAAGGCATACAAGTATTAGAGGGAGTAATCGAACCTTTATATAACCAGCTTTCAGAATGTTATTTATTAAAATATAAGGAAACTGATGAACTGAAATACCTACATCAATCTATAACTATTGGCGATAATTCAAAGGATTTCCTTATTAGTCAAACCAATAGCAGCGTATTAGACAGAGGACTTTTGAAATCGAAATATGCTAAATTAATAAAAAAGGATAAATATATTCAAGGCAAGCTTTATCTGTTTCAAAGTGGACTGAATTCTGGGCAAACTAATAACAAAAACTATGTAGATTCATTAGTGCATTATAAGCAAGAATCTAAATTATTTTTAGAACATATAAAAAATAATGAATATGGGTACTATAAAGCTAAATATGGCGAATCTATAATAGAAATAGATAAAGTTAAAGGTGGTTTAGATACTGAAACTTTAATACTAAATTTCATGTGTTATGAAGACAATACTGTTGTACATGTCATAGGGCAAAACACGATAAAAGTTGTTAAGTTACCACGAAAAAGAGAATGGGTAGATAATATTATTGAATTGAATATTTCTTTGAGAGAAGGAGGCTTAAAAAAATATAGAAAAAATGCACCAATCATTTATAGTAAATTATTTGAGCCATTATCAAGTAGTATTCCAGAGAATATAAAACACCTAATCATTATACCTGATGATGAAATTAATGATTTGGTGTTTGGAGCATTACCAACTAAAAATGATCTTAAAAATCTAACTTACCTTATAGAGGATTATGCTATTAGTTATCAATATTCAATAAGGAATTTTCTAAATAAAAAAAATACAAATAAAGATATAATAAATAAGAATTTCTTAGGGTTTGCTATTGATGGCAATGCTGAAAATGAACATCTCACAGATAGTAAAATGAGTTGTTCAAGTTCTCCTTTAAATATCGCTAGAGAAACCACAAATTTAGTATCTAAACTATTTGTAAATGCTGAATATTCTGTCAATAATAAAGATGAGGCTGTTTTAAAAAACATGGATGAGGGTGCTAAAGTTATCCATTTTGCAGTTCATGGTTGTGTTGGAGAGTTAAACAATCCATTAAATTATCATCTTCAATTATCAACAGAAGAAAAGGAAGAGAATGAATTGGATATGGCAGAAATTTATAATGCTAATATTAATGCCCAATTAGTTGTTTTATCTGCTTGTGAATCTGGTTTGGGGCAATTAAAAAGAGGTACAGGATTGAATAGTATTGCTCGTGCTTTCCATTTTGCTGGTTGTCCAAACACAATAGCGACTACAGCAGTTGTAGATGAGAGAGCGACATCTGAAGTAATCCTATTATTTTATAAATATTTAAAGTCTGGAGAAACCATTGACATAGCTTTGCAAAAAGCTAAAATCGATTATATAAATAGTAATGATAGAGATGTAGAGCCTTATTCTTGGTCCAATATTATTTTAATAGGAAATCCTATCAGAATAAATTTTGATTAAAAGAAGTGCAATTAAAATTATTACGAATTTCATACTCCCTTGGGCTTTGTTGCATGAATAAAAAGGGTGGAATTTAGTCATTAATTCCAAAGCTATTAAGACGCTATTTTTTCAGAAATAGGCATGCCTTTGGCTGTCATTTTATTAAGGCATCTTATTTTTATTTTAGCTTCTATTTTTTGTTTTTCAATTTTTCTTGAATAAAGTGTTGCTCCAAAAATCGTCTTGAATCTGAACATAGCGGTTTCCGAAAGACTACGTCTATGGTAACCACTTTTCTTCTTCCATTCCCTTATTACAGTCATTTTTTTCAGCATAATAGTCCCCCATCAAATCATAGACCATATAGAGATTAGGATTAGAAGCAATGAATTTATCAATAAAAGAATCATCCAAATGTGCTTTTATCCCTTTATCAATTTCTTTTTCCACTTCCTTTTTCATTACTCTAAATTCCTCGTAATGTAGGAATTCCTCACTGTGTAAAAAAGGATCAGCAGCGAGTTCCAGACTATCTTCTGTGATTTCAATAGATTTTTTAATCCTTTATACTGATTAAATATCTTATCCAAATCATATGCTACAAATCCACCAAGCATATAAGGTGGTACAGAAACCCAAACTATTCTTTCCTTTGGTTTGAAAATAATAGCATGATGTGCGATAAGCTGATTAATGGATTTTTCATTACCTAATCCAATATCTATGTTATTCATTCCACCTTTATCTCTCAATATTTTTGCTGAAAAACTCTCATCCATTTTAGGATATTTATCCATGAGTTCAGTCATCCTTTTATAGCGATAGTTAGAATGGCTATTGATAATAAGCTCATTATTCAATTCATTATTATCGAATTCATCAGATTGATAATGATTAGAGCACAAATGATGTGATCTTGCAATTCACTATAATATAAAGCTGTTTTTTCTGTAGATTTTTCAATGAGATCTGTTTTATTGTCAGCAGTAGAACCAATCATCAGCACTTATAGGAGAAGGAGAAACGAGATATAAGGGACAATTATACGAGGGCAAAGCTATTTTTGAAAAGTTAGGTTTAGAACCTATTAAAATTCATATGAGGAAAGCACTTGCCTTGATGAATGGGACTTCTGCGATGACAGGAATAGGCATTATTAATTTGAATTTTGCTAAGAAACTGATTGATGCTTCACTGATGATGACAGGTTTGTTGACTGGAATTGGTGCAGGCATATGATGATCTTTTCAGCAAAGCACTACAATGGAGCTAAAAAGTATAAAGGACAATTAAAAATAGCGAAATCCCTTCGTAAATTACTGAAAGGTAGCCAGAAAATCAGATGCTCTCCAATCCAATGTATATTCACAGTATTCTTAATAATAATGATAATCAGGATGTAGTGAGTATGGGAACAAATTCTGCATTGATGACTTTCAAGGTTGCAGAAAATTCTTTTGAAGTATTGGCGATAGAATGTCTAGGTTTATTACAAATCGTAGATTATATGAAATGCTATGATAAATTAGCTACTAAAACTGCTAAGTTTTATGATGCAGTAAGGGCTTTCGTTCCTGTTATTAAGGAAGATAGGACATTGTTTAGAGATATTAATGCGATTAAGCGTTATTTGATGAATTGTTAAAATAAAAACAAATAAATATCCTTTCCAATCCTATAAATCCATCTGCCTCCCAATGTAATAATAGGTAATAAAATGAGGTAAAAAGGATTGAAATAAAAACAGAGGAATAATCCTAAAATAAGATAATAGAGTGGAAATAGAAAAAGTCCATATGTAAATTTGGCTGTTGCAAAAAACTGATTATCAGATACTTTACGATGAACTTGCCAATCAATAATCCTTCTTAGTGGATAATGAAATAATAAACCTAAAATTAAAAGTGGAGAAATGATAGCATAAATAGCTTCCCAATTTTTATACTTTTTCTTTCTGTAAGGATTCCAAGGTTTTTCTATGAATGCCTTTTCTTTTCTGAATTTCGTAGCTAGATTTCCCTTCGTATTATGATGTACGATTTCCCTTTCCTTATTAATGAAATTATAATCTTCGTCTGGAATATTTATTAATAATTCAGCCAGTTTTGGATGAGTATCGAGCGTGAGTTGTCGAATAGCTTTAGCAGGTTTTTCTTGGTACAATTCATAGTAATCATTGACCAAAATAGGCTTTCCAAACTGTAATAGAATATCTGCTTGATAGTGATGTTTTCGTTCGTATTGTAATCCAGAAGGGATGACATATAAAGCTTGTTCAGGATTTTTTTCTAATGCTTTCAAGGCTAATCGAGCCATCCCTTTTTTGAAGGGTAATAGGCGATATTGATAAGCGACTATTCCTTCTGGAAAAATTCCTACAGCACCTCCTTCTGCTAATTTCTGGCTAAAAAAATCAAAAGCATCTTCATTTTGCTTCATATTTGCTCTTCCATCCCTCAATCTATATACTGGAAACATTTTGAAGGACAAGAGTATTTTTTTTACTCGTGCATTATTGAATAAATCTGCACGAGTGGCAAAGTAGGGTTCTCTTCCACTATTGCAAACAATATTAAAGGCATCCATGAGAGCATTCTGATGATTACCTATGAAGATGACAGCACCGTCCTTAGGTATATTTTCCAGACCTACGACTTGGTGTCGGAAATAAAAGAGTCGCAAACCCCATTTTATCCAATATTTAAATATTTTATAATGCATTTTTTCAGTGAACAGTTATCAAAATAAAATAGAATCAATAGAGCAATGAAACGGTTAAATTCCATCACTTTCTAGCATAAATATAACTTAAAATTCCACCAGAAACCAAATGCCAGATTCCCCACCAAGCGACGATGATTTGCAAACCTCCTAAATGAGAAAAAAAATTGAAGGCAATCACGAGTGCTATCCCTGTATTTTGAATGCCTGTTTCTAAGGAAATTGTTTTAGATTCTCTATGCTCCAGACCAAATAATCTTGCCCAAAAATAAGCAGCAAAAAGAATCAATCCATTGTGGGTAAGCGTTAACCAGAATACGAGATTAAACAATTGTAGGAAAAGGCTGAGATTGCTCAAAAATGCGATAAGTACAAGTGCTGCAAAAATGATAATAGATAAATATTTGAGTGGACTAGAGATTTTTTGAGCTATTTTAGGCTTGAAATAACGAGTGCACATTCCTAGAATCATAGGTACTAATAATAGCCAGAAAGTAGTTTTCATCATGCCTCCATAATTGATCTGTACTTCTGATAATAGGGGAGCAGCCTTAGCAGAACAACCTGCCCAAAACATAAATCCCAAAGGGATCATAAAACCAGCAGATATAGTAGCGATGGATGTCAATGCAACAGATAGCGCAATGTTTCCTTTTGATATCATGCTATAAAAATTAGAAACATTACCACCTGGACAGGCAGATATGAGGAACAAACCTAATGCAATACTAGGATGCATTGGAACAATACTCACAAATACTAAGGTAATGATAGGCAGCAATAAAAATTGAGAACTGACTCCTACTAATATTTGCTTAGGTTTATGGAATACATCTTTGAAGTCAGCCCAATTGATTTCTAAAGCCACCGCATACATCACGACGGAGAGTATGATATTAAGCCAAAACAATTTATCTTCATCAAAATTAATAACGATACTGTCCAAATCTTTCATGGTGCAATATAGTAAATTTGTGATTCGCTAAAAAAAATAAAAGTGAACCATTCGAAGCTAAATTAAAGAATCTAATTTCCGTATTTTATCCTGACTAATTTTAATGATCTTCGTTCTAAACTAGGAATAATAATTTCATTTTTAGCCGTTTGTATGCCATCCTTAAACATCATACTGATATTATAACCATCAGTATCCAAGACAGCATTTCTTTCACTTTCGCCGGTTCTTAGAAGATTATACTCACTGATTTTATTATCGTGTTGTATTTCGTCATTATAGACGAATCTGACCATTTTAGGCGTTTTCATGATAAAGAATGAAGATAACCTGCCACCGTCATCTCTAGAGAATTGCCTTTTGTACAGTACATCTCTCCAGTTGCTTTTTCCTTCAGCATCTAAGTTTACAATAATGATATCGTCATAATGATATTCTGCTTGCGACATACTTGTTATCGTTCGAGATTGACCTTGGACAGTTCTAGGTAGATTAGTCGAAAATGACTGACTCATTTTCTTGAAACGCTCGATAACCATCACGACTCCTCCATCACTTTTTAGAATGAGATCATTGACATATGCCTCGCTGAAGTTATCATTTTCATCAGATTCTTTTCCTCGTATAGTCGACATTAATTCATCAGGAAATTTCTCGAAATTGAGGACTTTACTTTCATCATTACCAGGCTTCATTTTTAAGAAAAAGCAACCACTCGCCCTGTAGAGTTTTTTGTCATCATACAAGCCAGCTGCTACAATATTCTTATGCAAATCATCATAATTGAAATAGACATCATAAAGAAAATTAGACTCCATAGATACCTGTGAAATAGATTTTTTAATTGTACTTAATTCAAATATGGTAAACTGATTCTTCTCTCGTTGCGATTTGGAATATTCCTTATACATGACGACATAAAATGAACCACTGTTACTTACCATCATTTGGTATAGTTCATTTCTCAATGATAACTCATTGATTCTTAATGTTTCGTCCCATATTATTTGCATCTTTTCAGTATCGAATGAGGTGGCTTCTATGACATTATCTTCCTTGTCATTGAACAAGACAAATTTGGTTTTATCTACGGAGCTGATGACTACAGGTTTTGGAGAGAATGATCGCCTTTCATAGTTTTTGATGACCATAGAGTCTATAATGGCTCCTGCTTCATCTATTTTTTGGAATTGTACGACGTTGTTCCCTTTTACTTTATATTGGATAATGACGCCTAGATAATCAGGTCTTGCCATTGTTCCTAAAACTTTGAAATTCTTTTTTTCGCATTGTACATCATTTTCCCAATTCAGCTTCATATTAGGATCGAAACTGTATATTTTTGCTCCTTCAGATATATCTTTTAGTACGAATAGTTGTCTTTCTACCTGTCCTATTATTTCAAAATTGTCGTCACCTCTCATTTGAATTTCATCAGAGATGGTAGCAACTTGTGCTGAAATAGATTGACACAAAAAAATCAAAATACTCAGAGGTAATAATGTATAAGTCCTTTTTTTCATACTAAATCTGATTTGAATTGAAGTTGTTTTAAAATTGCTGCTTGGAACGAAATATTCTTTCATAAGGCGATTTTGTAGCGAAACAAGCAGTTTTAAAACAACTTCATTATTTAAAACTGGAGATAGGGAGAACAATTACAAGATAAAGAAGTTCAAGGTATAAAAAGTCCAAAAAAAAGTTTTTTAATATTTTTTTGCTATTCATGCAGCGAAATCGCCACTAATTAGATTATAAGAGTGGGATAGGTTTTTAGACGTGGCGTCGCCTTCACTCAAGGAGTGTAAGGCGTCGCCTCTTTTTAAACAACTTTTGTATAAAGAAACGCCTTGCGAAATATTTCGCAAAGCGTTTCTTTTTTAAATGTACGTGAATTTATTAATCAACAATCCAATCAATAATCATGAATTAATTGTTTGGTGATTTTGTTTGGCGAAACGCAAAATATTGCGTATCTACTTATAATCCTGCTTTTTCAGAAATTTCCATCATTCTATCGATAGGCTTTTTGGCAGCTTCGATGATGTTTGCATCAATATGAATTTCTGGCAACTCGTACTTCATGCAGAGGTATAGCTTCTCCAATGAATTACGCTTCATATGAGGACAATCATTACAAGCACACATATTATTTGGTGGAGCAGGAATGAACGTTTTATCAGGCGATTTCAATTGCATCTGATGCAGAATACCTGCTTCTGTAGCCACGATGAATTCAGTTGCATCTGATTCCTGCGTATATTTCAATAATCCACTAGTAGAACCAATATAATCTGCAACATCCAATAAATGTGGTTCACATTCTGGATGTGCGATGAACTTAGCATTTGGATGCCTTACTTGTAATTTTACAATCTTTTCATGACTAAAAATCTCGTGTACCATACAGGCACCATCCCAAATTTTCATATTCTCACGTCCAGATATTTTCTTGAGATAAGCACCTAGATTTTTGTCTGGTGCGAAGATGATAGGCGTATCCGCAGGGATACTATCTATCACGAACTTGGCATTACTAGATGTACAAACGATATCTGTCAATGTCTTGAGTGCAGCAGTACAATTGATATAACTAACCACTACATGATCAGCATATTTTTCTTTATATTTCTTAAAAATTGGAGCAGGACAAGAATCTGCTAAGGAACAACCTGCCTTGAAATCTGGTAATAATACCTTTTTGCTAGGATTAAGAATTTTAGCAGTTTCAGCCATGAAATGCACACCTATAAAAACGATGACATCAGCATCTGTTCTTTCAGCTTCTTGTGCCAATCCTAGGCTATCTCCTACATAATCCGCCAAATCTTGCAACTCACTTTCCACATAGTAATGAGCAAGGATGATGGCATTCATATCCTTTTTGAGTTTTTCTATCTCTGCTACGAGATCCATTGTTGGATCTACGTCCATTTCGAGGTAGCCATTTTTATCTAGGTGTTTTTTGGCAAACGTAAGTGCTTCTTGCATCTTTCTAATCTTATGATTGTAGAGATTATACTAATCTCTTATTGATGAGGTAAAATTATCAATCTTCTGTTATTTATACGTAAAATTACTAAAAAAGTTACTTAGTATTAAAAATAAACTAATTAAAATGTTGTGATAAAAACTAAATATTTGAGCTGTTATTAATATCTATTTCTTTAGTATAGAACAAAAGCTATATCAAACCCTAATCTAGCCCACATTATCTTGCATTGTTCAAGTATTATTGCGTAAATTAGAGTAATAAAGACAGCTTAGAGCAAGTTTTATGAATCAAGAACTTGTTCTATTGACTATGGAAGAATATAAATAATTGGACGAGAGATGTCAAAGACTGATGAGAAAATATCGGTAAAGGGAGCAATTGGTGAGTTGTTATATGAACACGAATGTGTCATTGTACCTAAGTTTGGAGGATTTGTAAAGGAATACAAGCCTTCTAGTTTCGACTATGTCCAAGGTAAAATTTCTCCACCTTCATCCTTGCTTAGCTTCAATGATAATCTAGTGGTGGATGATGGTTTGCTTATAGATTTTTACAAGAGAAAAAATAGAATTAGCCTTAAGAAGGCACAGGAAGATGTGAAGCGATTCGCTAAGAAATCCAAAATTACGCTAGAAAATAGGGAAGTAGTTAGCCTTCCAAAAGTAGGAAGACTACTAAAAGATTACGAAAACCTCATCAAATTTATTCCAGAGAATCATAATTTCAATACAGAAACATTTGGACTTCCTAAGGTAAGATATTATCCTATCCTTAGAGAAATTCCTGAAAATGAGGAAGCTGTCGCTCCTGTTGCTGCCACTGCCACGATATCTAAAAAACGGATTGTTCCAAAAAGGAAAAAGGGAAAAAGAAGATCGCAGCAAGTGGCAAGAATTGCTATTCCTGTTGTGATAGTCATTATGTTGGCGAGTGCTTATACTGTAATGAGTAGATTTGATAATAATAAATCTATAGTAGAATTGGAAGAGCAGGCAATTTTAAACCAGGATAAGATTCCGGTTAATGTCAGCCCAACAGAAGAACCTGTCAATGGAGATGAAGAACTTGATAATTCAACTATAGATCCCACTAATCATTCAGATGCGGAAGGGCATGCAGAAGAAATGACTGATATGGAAACTGTAACAGATGATTATACAGAAGATATCAAAGAACCAGAGGATGAAGTTGTTTCTTCTTCTTCAGTTCCAGATGTTGTAGAAGCATCAGGTACGATTATTTATGTAGGTTATTTTACTAAACAAAAGGGAGTCGATAAGACCGTTGCCAAGATAAAAAAGAATAATTGGACGCCTTATACTAAATCCATTAGCTCTGGCACAAGGGTAGGTTTAATTGTTTCAGAAGGAGAAAGTGCCAATTCTTTACTCAAGAAAGTAGAGAAAGTATTTAATGAAGGAGCATTTATCGAAGATTAATAAACATTAAATTATGCCCTTTTTTCATACGTTTCTCTAAGTCATCCTATCAATTCATCATCCACATCCTCATAGATAGGTTTCAAAACAGCTTCTTATATTTTATCGCCAATAAATTCTCATTTTCTATGGATGCAGCATCTGCCTTTTGAGATTCTAAGTGAAACGTATTTAATAAATTGAGCAGAAAGGGGTAGTAATTTTTTCTTCTAAAGAATTCAAAAAATCGTTGCATAGCGATAGCTACGGAACTATTTTTTGTGTTTTTTAGAAGAGAAAAGAACAAGCATAACTGCTCAGGTTATTGAATTCGTTTCACTAATGCGACAAAATGGGTAAAATCATAAGTAAAACCATGTTCTGATTTCAAAAAAATAATAATCTCCCTATGTTTCTCTACCTTGGAATCCTGAATCACTTTTATCCAATAATTTAATGGTTCACCTGTTTTTTCTTCTAGTTTTTTTTCATGATAT
>JBNMOV010000148.1:0-10163 GCA_051275765.1 Maribacter sp.
AATCAGTTGAAAGTTCTGCTCCCAAGGACATGGATGGCACTATAAAAAGTGTTAGTGAAAGTCTTACGAGTATGGTAAATATGGTCATCCACCAAAATAATCCCATCTGATCGAGTCCAGATGGCGGTAAGAACAAAAACCAAATCGTCAATCCCATAGGAATGGCAGAAAGAAACATAAAAGGATGTCTTCTACCCCATTTTTTCGATCTCCAATTATCAGATACTGCACCTACTAATGGATCTGAAACAGCATCGAACAACAAGGCAATTATTGTTGCAATACCTGTCAATGCAGGATCCAACCCTAGGACTTGAGTAAAATAAAAGAATAAGAAAACTTGAAATAGTCCATCTTTTATTCCTTGGGCAGAAAACCCAAAACCATACAATAATTTCGTCTTTATAGTTAATTTCATTACAATGTTTTGCTAAAACTAACTATTTAATTTTAAAAATATTAATAAATTAGTACTTTACATATAGTTTATTATAATTTTTTAGTGTGTGATAGTTTATTTAAGTTTTAATTTTCACTTTTAAATGCTTTTTTGATTAAATTTCCTGTCTCTTAACTATTAGGGATTCTATAGTACCTCCAACACTGGTACGCAAGAGTCTTGTTTAATTGAAAAAATTGATTATTTTGATTTTAAAATTCAAAGCACTCGAAGAATTTACTTTGCATAAAATTCCAATATGAATAAGACCAAAAGAAAACTAATATTATCTGCAATAGAACTCTATAATGAGTCTGGCTTAGTGAATGTATTGAAACAAGATATTGCTGATAAAGCTGATATTAGTCTTAGTAATTTCAACTATCATTTCAGTACTAAGGAAAAATTGGTTTATGCTGTATGTGAATTCATAACAGCTGCTTTAGATGAAAGAATTTCTGAAAATTCCTTCATTAGAAATAGTGGCTCTGGATTAAAAATTGCTAAAATTTATCTTGAATTCCAGGAAGACTTCAAATTTTTTTATTTGGATACAAATAATATTCTTAGCACATATCCTTTATTGAAAGAAGGGATGTTGAAACAAATCAATATTTCTATCCAGATAATTAAGAACATTAATTATTTGGCGATTGGCAAAGGTCAAATGAAACCTGAATCCAAAGATGATGAAGGACGATATGATGAAGTGGCGGAGCAAATATGGTCTGGTATACAATTCTGGTCTGCTCATTTTCAAATCAGAGGGTTCGAAGGATACCCTGTAACAGCAGGACTTCGATTTATATATAATATCCTTTATCCCCACCTTACTGAATCAGGAAGGGTGGATTATCTAAACTTCATTGACGAAGCAGTTGAGGAACACGAACAATTGCTGCAGGAATAAAGCTATTTAGCAAAATCATCATAAGAATTAAAACATAAATCATGAAAGAAGCGGTCATCGTATCTACAGCAAGAACGCCTATTGGAAAAGCATATAAAGGTGCTTTTAATATGACTAAAGCACCTACATTGGGTGGTTGGGCAATTGAAGAGGCTGTAAGAAGAGCAGGAATAGATCCTGCGAGGATTGAAGATGTTATCATGGGTTGTGCCATGCAACAAGGAACAACTGGGGGCAATATTGGTAGACTAGCTGCTTTAGCAGGAGGATTACCAGTGACGACTAGCGGAATGACTATAGATAGACAATGTTCGTCGGGCATGATGGCCATTGCTACAGCGGCTAAACAAATCATGTATGATGGAATGGATGTAGTGATTGGTGGAGGTATAGAATCCATTAGTCTGGTTCAGAATAAGAACATGAATTTGCATAATGCAGTGGATAAGAATGTGGTGAAAGTCCATAGAGATGTTTATATGCCTATGCTACAAACGGCGGAAGTAGTCGCTAAAAGATATGGTATATCAAGGGATAAAATGGATGAATATGCATTATTGAGTCAAATGAGGACGGCTGCTGGACAAGAAGCTGGATATTTTGATGCTGAAATAATGCCTATCACTACAACCAAGGCTGTAATGGATAAGGTAACTAAAGAAATCAGTTATCATGAAGTAACGATTAATAAAGATGAAGGAAATAGATCCAGTACTACACTCGAAGGATTGGGTGGATTGCGATTAGTTATCGAAGGTGGAACAATCACTGCTGGTAATGCTAGCCAACTTTCTGATGGTGCTTCTGCTTGTGTTTTAATGGAACGAAAAGCGGCAGAAAAAGAAGGTGTGACTCCTCTTGGAATTTATAGAGGAATGGCTGTATCTGGCTGCGAACCTGATGAAATGGGCATAGGTCCTGTATTTGCGATTCCTAAATTATTGAAGAATGCAGGATTAAAAATGAGTGATATTGGCTTATGGGAATTGAATGAGGCTTTTGCTGTTCAAGTTTTATATTGCCAAGAGAGATTAGGAATTCCTAGTGAAATTATGAACGTAAATGGTGGAGCGATATCTATTGGTCATCCATATGGAATGAGTGGTTCAAGAATGGTGGCACATGCACTAATTGAAGGAAAAAGACGTGGAGCTAAATATGTCGTTTCTACGATGTGTGTTGGTGGAGGAATGGGTGCAGCTGGATTGTTTGAGGTGATCTAGATGCTATTCTAAAAATCTGTAAATTAATAAATGAGCTGAGTTATAAATTATAACTCAGCTCATTTATATTGAAAAAATATCGAAACATAAGTTCTACCAAGTCGTCCCTACATTAACTTCTATCGTCTTATCCTGATTCGCTAGTTGCCAGATGGTATGAAAAATGAGTTGACCTATTTTGGTTGTCTTTTCAAAATTAATTTTATCTACAGTATCTGTCGTTCTGTGATAATCTGCATGTACACCACTGAAATAAAAGATAGCAGGAATACCTTTTTCAGCAAAATTATAATGATCTGAACGATAATAATATCTATTAGGATCATCTTCTTCATTATAGGTATAATCTAGGCTTACTCCTGTATATTTATCGTTCATTGCCTCATTGATATCATGCAATTCTGTGCTCAATCTATCTGCACCTATTACATAAATATAATTAGAATCTGCTGCGTGTTTATCATCTACTCTGCCTATCATATCTACATTCACATCCACGATAGTTCTTTCTAAAGGATATACTGGATAATTCACATAATATTGAGAACCTAATAAACCTTTTTCCTCTCCAGACACGAGCATAAATAGAATGCTTCTTCTAGGAGCAGCGTAAGGCATTTCCTTTTTCACATAAGCAAATGCTTCTGCGATATCCAATACCGTGCTTGTTCCAGAACCATTGTCATCTGCACCATTATAAATATCATCTCCTCGCTGTCCTAAATGATCATAATGAGCAGAAACGATGACAATATCATTTTTCAATATAGAATCTCTACCTTCTATAAAACCTAGTACATTTTCGCCATTCAATATCTCTTCATCTTTTTCGATAGCAATAGCTATTTTCACAGGAAGTACTAATGAACTTGGACGACCAGTCTTTCTTATCCTATCTCTATTCCTAATGAATTTCTTTAGGTTTTTCTTGCCAATGATTGCCTTTGCTACTTCTTTAGATACATATATACTATTGGCAAAATTTTCTGCCAATCCTTCTTCCATCCCCATAGAAGTATGTCCTGTCAATAAACGATCTCTATATTTGGACACTCGTTTGGCTATATTAGGCTCTATGAAAATGACTGCTTTTACACCCTTTCGTTTTGCTATTTCCAGTTTATTTTTCCAATCCAATGCCCATTTAGAATATTCTTTTCTTTTGGTAATGTAAGAAACAGAATCCCTATTTAGTGGCTCACCTTGGTACATCATCACGACTTTCCCCTTTACGTCCACACCTTTATAATCATTGTACGATTTATCATCTATACCATAGCCTACAAATACTATTTCATCCGCCATAATGGAATCTGCCTGCGTTTCGTTAGCAGAGGCAAAAGCATAATAATCGTACATGAAGCGATATTTTTGTCCATTAACAGACAAGGCTATATCCCTCCATCTATTGAAGGAAAATTGGATACTTTGGAAATAGGTGCCATATGGTGTAGGTTCTAATCCTATGTTCTTGAAATGCCCAGCGATATATTCTGCTGCCTTCCGTTGTCCAGGCGTTCCTGTTTCTCTTCCTTGCATTTCATCTGAAGCAATCGTTTCCAAATGCTTCTTGATATCACCTGACTGTATGCGTTCAGATATATCTTTTTGAATATCTACTTGCCTTAGCTCTGGCACTCCTATTTCTGTAAAAAGAATTTCTTCTTCTGCTGCTTTTGGAGGTGGAGGTACGAATTTATCATCCTGTCCAATGGTGATGCTCAAAAAAGAAAAAGATATAATACTAATGAGGAATATTCTTAACATGATAACTTAATTTTATCTACTCTGCGTCCATGTCTGCCTCCTTCGAATGCTGTATCCAAGAAAGCTGTCACCATATCCAAAGCAGTGGATTCATCTACAAAACGTACAGGAATGCAAATCATGTTCGCATTATTGTGTAAACGTGCTAATTCTGCCAATTCTTTATTCCAACATAATGCTGCACGTACGCCATTTCGTTTATTGGCTGTCATGGCCACGCCGTTTCCGCTACCACATAAAAGGATACCTAATGTAGCAATTCCTTCTTCCACCAATGATGCTGCAGGATGAGCAAAATCTGGATAATCTACAGAATCTAAAGAATGTGTTCCAAAATCAGCTATTTCTATACCTCTTTCAGATAATAATTGTTTAACGATGTCTTTGTACTCGAATCCTGCGTGATCGCAGCCTATGGAAATGGTCATATATTTTTTATTGATGATTGATTGAGTAATAATACCAATTTGAATTATAAATGTCGCATATAATTGGATAAATTTAACGACTTACTTCGTTACAAATACTCGCCATAGCTACAGCTATGTCTACGTTTTGTGCCTCGCAATTCATCAAATTTATTACCAAATCCAATGCAACTTTATAAATGCAAATTGGTATAATTGATGATTCGATGGGGGTTAAAATTAAAAAAGGCACAAAAGAAATCAAAAGTAATATTATCTCTTGTCTTCTTTTGTGCCTTTCACCTTCTATATACTAAGAAGCTCTACTAATCCTTATCTATTGGTGTAGAAGGGGCCATGACATTATAAGGTCCTAATCTATCATCCAATGCCTTTAGTAAGATCTGATCCTTTTGTTCTGCTGCTAGTCTTTGTAATAAGATAGCTGTATTCCTAGTTGTACCTTTCATATTTCGGAAAGTAGAACCACTGGATAGCATTCCAGCATCTTGTGCATCCAAAAATGCCAATTGCTCTACTGTATTATCCAATAGGATTTCGATATGTGGTTTTGCCTTATCGTATTTTCCTATATCTGCATACATTTCCATGAAAGATATACTCGTCCAATCATAAGCAAAATTCTGATTAGGGAAAGATTGGAAATACTTATCTAACATTTCCTCTGCTTTCTGTCCCTTACCTTGAGCCACCAATGTTTTTATACATCGCTTTATCGCATAATGCATACTCTGCGTACTAGGCCCATATTTATCATCTACAAATAAATTCTTATCTGAATCGAAACCACCCCATGCCCATTTTGTAGTAACATTTTCATGCATCTTGTCAGCATCTACATAGCCATATCCTAATACACCTAATCCACGTAAATCGTCATCTGTTTTAGTTGTAGTAACAGGTACTAATCTCAATGCTAATCCTTCTAACTGCAAGAATGGTTTCAATCCTAATAGGTTTTCGTCCCTCACTGTTACAGCATAATAGATAGGTCTGTCGTTGATATTAGAAGCAACAATATCTAGCATAGCTAAGTCTCCTTTCATGATACGCTTGCCAGCAGGAATATTGAAATTCATTCTTTTTACGATATCTCCTTTCTTGTCATCTGCTACCCAATCAGAATTACTAACAGCCGCAGAATCTACGTCTATATACATTTGTCTAGTAGGCAAGTGACTTTCTACTCGTCCTCCGCCTCTCAACTGTACTGGATGACTTTCTACTCCCATGAAACTCACTACCTCTTGGATACTTTTTCGTCCCCATACAGTATTTTCTAGGAATTGAGGACGTCTTTTTCCTCGTATATTTTCGCTAGGCGTAATAAATTTAATTGCTTCTGAATCATTGACTTTTCTTCTCAATTGATCAATGTACCAATCTACTTGTATCAAACTCAAGTTCACTACCCTTACATCTGTACGGATCTCTTCTACTTCCTGTGCATACCAAAGTGGATATGTATCATTATCTCCATAAGTGAATATAATAGCATTCTCATCTACAGAGTTCAAAAAGTTAGAAGCGTAATCTCTAGCACCATAATGTTCCGCACGATTGTTATCATCATAGTTTTGGAAGCCCATCAATGCTGGTGCAATGATGATGATACCAGATGCTAATCCTGCTGAAATCGTACCATCTAATTTGAGTCTATTTCTAAATAATTCGAATAATGCCAATACACCCATTCCTATAAATATACAATAGGTAAAGAATGATCCTACCAATACATAATCTCTTTCACGAGGTTCATTAGGTGGCTGATTAGAATAGATAATGATAGCGATACCTGTCATAAAGAACAAGGCTAATAGTGCAAATGCTTCCTTAGGACGAGTTTTAAATAAATAGAACATTCCTATTAATCCAAAGATGAATGGTAGCATGAAATAGGTATTCCTTGCTTGATCATTCTTCATTTCTGAGGTCAACATACTAGCATCTCCCGTACGTCCATTATCTATGAATGGTATGCCAGATATCCAATGTCCTTTCCCTGGATCCCATGAATAATATCCTTGTTGACCATTTTGTCGACCAGAAAAATTCCACATAAAATAACGGATGTACATCCACTTAATTTGGTAATTGAAGAAGAACTTAAGGTTATCCCCTAATCCTAATTCTCTTTCCAAAATAGGTTTTCCATTAGCATCTCTTCTCGGTTGATTATTAGCATCACGTAGATAATCTATATCTAACCATTGCATATATAATTGCTCCCTGTCATGTCCCAAACGAGGAAATAACATATTGGAATTATCTGGATATACATAGGATAATTTCTGATCAGTAGCTTCATACGCTCCTTTAGCTTCTACATAATCAAATCTATCTTCAGATTCAGATTTAATAGGATCCGTCAGGAAACTTGGTCCAGAAAGTAGTGGTCTTTCTCCATATTGTTCACGATTGACATATGGTAATAATCGCATAGCATTGCTAGGATTATTCATGTTAATCGGTGTATTCACGCTAGCACGAATCACTACAACTCCAATAGTGGAAAACGCCACTAATATAGTAGCAAAAGCTACTGTTGCGTATTGTAATTCTGGCATTCTTAGCTTAGATGCGAAATGGATACCTGCCCAGATCACTCCAGTAAATAATAATATCAATGGCACTACACCAGAATGCTGTGGTAGGCCTAAACCATTGACTGTCATAAATTCCATCCATGTCCATATCGTAGGTACGCCTATGATAACGAAATATTGGATAAGAATCATGACCATCACCCCTGCCAAACCTGCAGCGACTACGCCTACTGGCTTGTGATCATCATATTTTTTGAAATAATATAGTAAGGCCATAGCTGGCAATGTCAATAAACTCAACAAGTGAACGCCAATAGACATTCCTGCCATGAATAAGGAAAATACAATCCATCTATCACTTTCTATCTCATCTGGTAAGCTATACCATTTCGACATTCCCCAAACTACTAGCGTAGTAAACATCGTAGACATGGCATATACTTCGCCTTCTACTGCTGAAAACCAGATAGATGAACAGAATGCAGTTGATAAACCTGCTACCAAACCAGCTCCTGCTAATGCAAGGTTCTGTGGACCATCTGTTTCTCCTTCCCGACCTACAAGGGATATTTTACCAAAAATAATGGTCGTCCAACAAACAAACATCGCTGCTGCTGCTGAACAAATCCCTGACATGAGATTAATTGAATAAGAAATGTATTCTGGATTGATGAGTTCTGCTATCATGGTAAAGAACCTACCAATCATCAAGAAGACGGGTGCTCCTGGGGGGTGAACTACTTCGAGCTTATAGGCTCCTGTAATAAACTCTCCACAATCCCAAAGGCTACCTGTTGGTTCTGCTGTAATAGCATAAATGATAGTGGCTATGCCAAAAACCATCCATCCTGCTATGTTGCTAAGTTGTTTGTATCCCATTATAGATATTAGATATTAGATATTAGACGCTAGATATTAGACCTTTTGCTAATATTTTTTCGTTTTGCTATGATTTATTGTTGTCTTTTGCTGAATCATATTACTTATCTTGGCAAAAATAATAAATCAAACATAAACTAACGACCTCTTTTACTGCTTATAGGTTGCAAAAGAGGTATTATTTGCTTGTTTTGGAGATTTAGACCTTAGATTAGACGCTAGACGCTAGACCACTTCGCTTTTAGACGCTAGATATTAGACTTATACATTAAACCAGAGACGATTATTATTAAGAAATTAGGAATTGCTTTCTTTTGAACCACATAAGACACATAAAGATCACGTAAGAAAAAGATACCGTATCCTTTCTTTAAAATTTCAATAGGATTGAGAACAAAGTTCTCAATCCTATTGAAAAACCTAGCGTCTAGTATCTAAAAACGAAGCGACTTAATACTGCTCCTTATCATTAGGAAAATCGACAGCTTTTACATCTTCAATATATTGTTCTACTGCTCCCTGAATTTCTGAAAATAGATCCAAGTATCTTCTTAGGAAACGAGGATTAAAATCCTTAGTAATTCCTAATAAATCATGTGTGACGAGTACTTGACCATCTGCTGCATTTCCTGCTCCTATTCCTATGGTTGGAATAGAAATCGTTTCTGATACTACCTTGGCTAGTTTAGCAGGTATTTTTTCTAATACGATAGCGAAACAGCCCAATTTTTCTAGTAATTTGGCATCACTGATAAGTTTTTCGGCTTCTTCTCCCTGCTTTGCCCTTACTGTATATGTTCCAAATTTATAGATGGACTGAGGTGTTAATCCTAAATGTCCCATGACTGGAATACCTGCTGATAATACCCTTGAAATAGATTCAGCTATTTCAGAACCGCCCTCCATTTTTACAGAATGAGCACCAGATTCTTTCATGATACGAATAGCTGATGACAATGCTTTCCTAGAATTCCCTTGATAAGAACCAAAAGGCAAATCGACTACGACTAAACAACGCTTAATCCCTCTGATGACAGAGGATGCATGATAGATCATTTGATCCAAGGTAATCGGAAGTGTGGTTTCGTGACCTGCCATGACATTGGAAGCAGAATCTCCCACTAATAAAACGTCTATGCCTGCTGCATCCAGAATACGTGCTGTGGAAAAATCATATGCTGTCAACATAGCGATTTTTTCTCCATCATTTTTCATCTTTTGGAGGGTATGCGTCGTAATCCGTTTTACGTCTTTTTTTGCTGTGGACATGATGTAGTGTTGGTTAATGCCAGTGATTTCAGAAGCTATTTTAATTTAAAAAATTGAATTAAAACAGCTTCTAAAACTGACAGATTTATTTTACGGTGTAAAGATACGTGAATTAGTTGATTGGGATGAAGTTCTTCATATTTACAATATTTTTTGTGAATGGAGTTATATTTGAAAAACAGTCTTTAAATTAATGATTTTATGGATATGATAAAAATTAGATTGGCTAAGGAAGAGGATGTAGGGGAAATTGTGGCACTTTGTGAAGCTCATGCTTGGTATGAAGAATCAACGTATAATAGAGAGGGGAAAGCGAAAAGTCTAAAGGAGTATTTATTTGGATAACAAGTTGCTTTGCATTGCTTAGTTGTTGAAAAAGAAAATCAACTCATTGGCTATGCCACCTATATGAAACAGTTATCTACTTGGGATGCGAATTTTTATGTATATATGGATTGCTTATTTTTAGATGATCGATCTAGAGGTTTTGGGATAGGAGAAAAGCTCATGCTTAAAATAAAAGAAGAAGCTAAAAAAATGGACTGTTCTCTTATACAGTGACAAACGCCTGATTTTAATACGAGAGCTATTAGACTTTATCGTCGCATTGGGCCACATTCGAAAGAGAAGGAACGTTTTTTTATTGAGGTTTAGGGAATAGGTCCTTATTCAAAGAATGAAATAGAAAAATGAAAGAAAACG
>JBNMOV010000149.1:0-10133 GCA_051275765.1 Maribacter sp.
CGAATATAATCCAAAGCCATATTTTTAATACTTCCGATGTCCCCTTCCAATCGGAACGCTGCATGAGGGATTTGATTTCTATTTCAGAAAATATTTCATTGGGTAGTATCATGTTTATCTTAGGCATGGAAGGTATTTGACTCTAAAAATAGCAGATATTCCAATAAAAAAGAAACGCCTTGCAAATATATATTCGCAAGGCGTTTCTTAAATTGAACATCCAATAATTAAGGATTCGTCTTTTTATTCATCCAAGGTTCTAGGGCTTCGCATCCTTGATAAACCTCATCTAATTTGATATGCGTATTATTGATGACTTCTTCCACCCATTCTACTACATAATTAGCTTTTTTCTCTTCTATCGCAGCCGTTTTTATTTTGGAATAATCTTCTTTCAAGCTAGCTCGGTGAGGTTCTGTTATTGAAACCAGTTTCACTAGTTTATAACTTACTTCATTTCTAGGAGATAGCATTTGTATAGGCGAACTTACTGCACCCATTTTCATGGTATCGATAGTAAAGTAAATATCCACATCCAGTTCGGATGTTTCAAAGAATGATGAACCATTATTAGGGTTCGACATCAAGCCACTATTAAAATAACTCTGTGCCTTATCTGAAGAATATTTCTTTACTGCTTTAGAGAAGCTGATAGAATCAGAATCTATTAATGATTTCACCTTATCCAATTCGTTTAAAGCTAATAGTAGATCAGCGTCCTTGATTCTAGGCTGTATTAAGATATGTCGAGTATGTATACGATTTCCTAAACGTTCTATCAGTTGGATTACATGAAAACCAAATTCTGTTTCTATCACCTCTGATATTTCTCCTGCCTCTAGTGTATAAGCAGATGCTTCGAATTCAGGAACGAACTGTCCTCTTTGTTGCCAGCCTAAATCTCCACCAATTCTAGCAGAACCAGGATCGTCTGAGTGTTTCGCTGCGATTTCGCTAAAGTTAACCCCTTCTGTAGTTACTTGCTGACGAAGTTCTTTTGCAAAATCTTTTGCTCTTTGCTTTTCTTCCGTACTAGGTTTTGGAAAATAAACAATTTCTCCTATCTCTACTTCAGAATTAAAATAAGGAAGGCTATCTGTAGGGATTTTATTGAAAAAACTGATGACCTCAGAAGGGGTGATTTCAATGTCAGAAATAATCTGCTGCTGCATTCTCTGAGCTAGCATCTGACTTTTCATATCGCCTCTCAATTTTTCTCTAGCTTCTGTAATCGTCATACCATAATAATTCAAAAACTGTTTAGGATCATTATTCATCAGATTGAGAATTTGAGAGAAACGAGCATCTAATTGTCCTTCTATTTCTGCATCGGCTATTTCGATACTATCTAGTCTTGCTTGATTGACCAATAGTTTTTGACTTAGCAATTGATTCATGAAAAAACAATCCGCATCTTCTGGTAATCCACCGTTCTGCTCTTCTGCCAACGCTAGGTTTTCTTGCAACTCTGACTGTAAAAGAATTTCTCCTCCTACTATTGCTATTATTTTATCCAATACTGGCCCTTCTTGGGCATTGGTAGTATGGAACATGAGGCAAAACAGCCCCAATACACATGTAATTCTTAACATATTAATTATAATATTTGACGTGTCCTTTCCTTTCGGCTTTTTGGTATAATTCTTCCTTTTTCTTTTCCACTATTTCTAATTTCCTATTGTGTAGGATAAAATTAGTGGCACGATTCCTTACATAGCCCAAAGGCGGTTCGCTATTTTTGGATTGTGTTTCTAATACCTGGATATAATATTTAAAATCGCCTTCTGTCTTTTCCAAGTTCTTACCTTTCTTCAATGATGAAAGGACAGACTTTGGAAATTCTTTTTCTAGTTCTTCATTTGTAATCCATATGCTATCTTCTAGTTGATAAATAACGGCATTTTCTTTACAGTAATTTGCTAGTGCATCTAGATCTTTTTCGTCATCACTTGTCCACCATTTCTCTGCCTTTTTCATATTTTCTGCCTTTTTTGGCAGCTTCATGAATTTGCAGCGTTTGGCACTATTATCCGATTCGAAATGAGTTTTATAACTGTTATAATACTCCATAACTTCATCATCTGAAATAATGGAATCCAATCCTGATTCTGCTATCTTCTTTTCATAATTATGAATAATAAGAGATGCTCTATAATCACGAACTAACTCATCTATATTCAAATCCTTAGGAACATTTCTTTCTGCTTCGTATAACATTAAGTTATCCCTTACCCATCTATCCACGAAAGCATTCACGATAAGTGTGCTATCATCTGGCGTATTGAAGCTAGGAATCATGCCATCCATTTCTGATAGATACAAAGGTTTGTTATATACCTTTGCTAGAAGGATGTCTTCTTCATCACTATCGCTAGGAGGAATACAACCAGCTATAGACAGTATGATAATGGCTAAGCAAAATAATATTTGATGTTTAATCATGGACAGTATATTACTTAATTAAGCTATTTAATACTTCTGTATTGATTTTAACAGGGTATGCTATCTTGAGTTCTTTTATCCATTCTTTTTCTAATTGATCTTGGTAATCAGCGATCACATATCCTCTAGCATCTTTCAATGCCTTCTTTTCTCTTGGCAATACTTGCTCTACTTTTACGAATGATACTGTATTGTCATTATTGATATTAGAAGGAGAAAGTGTGCCCTTTTTCCAATCCAAATCATCTATTCCAGGGAATGATTTCTTTCCTTTCTCTGCTTTTCCTTTGCTTACAGTTAGTAGATTACCTTTCTTATTGATTTTTGATAATACAGTATCACTACTTTTCTTCTTCGCCAATTTTCTTACTTTAGCTAGTATCTTTTCACTTTGAGAATTCAATGTGTAAGTACTGATTTCTGCTCTTTCTCCCCAAAGGTAGTTATCTTGATGATTATTATAAAATGCCTTTAAACCAGTAGTATCTTGAGATGCTTTGTCCCAAACGATCATTTTAGTTACTTCAAAAAGAATGATACCTTCTTCATATTCTCTCATCAATGAACGGAAATCTGGGTACTTTTTAGATAGTTGTGACTTTTCGTATTCCAAAGCCATATCATTGCTATAGGTATCAAGTAGGTTTTTTACTACTCCAGTTATATCTTCACCTCTTCCTTGACTCATTCTCTGCTTGGCAGCACGTAGAAGATAATCTGTAAAATCTCCTAGTGAGTGTGTGGTTTCATTGTTAAACGAAAATAGAACATCCTCAGATTTTTTAGGAGCTCTCCACTTTGTAGTCAAGAATTCCTTACCTAATGTTGAGATAAAACCTTCCAATACTTTTTCATCCAAAGAAAAGTTACTTTCTTCCTTAATTTTAACAATCATCGCATTCCTTGCTTCTTGGAATCTAGCATCTCGTTCGATTTTAGATTGTAAGCGATTTTTTTCTGTTTCGTAAGGTCCTAAATCTGGCTTGCTTACTCTCTTGATGATATGCCATCCTGTACTGGTTTTAATAGGGATAGTATAGTCACCATCATTTTTTAATGAAAAAGCAGCATCCTCAAAAGTTTTTTCATAAACGCCTATTCCAAAAAAACCTAAGTAACCACCTTTAGCAGCACTTTTCTTATCATCTGAAATATTTCTAGCGATTTGGTCAAAATCTCCACCTGCTTTCAAATCTACATGAGCTTGATCCATCAAACTCTTTTGATTTTTTGCTGCATCTTTTTTCTTACTATCCTCAAAAACGACGATGTGAGCCAATTCTATATTTCCTCTAGCTGCTCTAGTTTCATTTACCTTTAGAATATGGTATCCCATTATAGTTCTAAATGGTGCAGAATACTTTCCTACAGGTGTATTATAAGCTGCAGATTCCATTTCATAAAAACCATTTGGCAATATAGCTGTCAACCAACCAATTTGTCCACCGTTCTTATTGGAATAAGTATCTTCTGATCTACTTACTACCAATTCTCCAAAGGAAGTACCGTTATCTAGCTCTTTCTTGAGTGCCATTATCTTATTATAGGCATCTAAAGTATCTTTTGGTTGCTTACGACCTTTTACTGCTACCATAATATGGCTTGCATTGATGTCCTTCTTTTGTCTCTCGTAAGCTTCTTTTAGTAATCTTTCCTTCACTGTCTTATCTAGAAGATAAGAACTAGCAAGTTGTTTTCTGTAGCCATCCAATTCTCTTTTTAAAGAAGGAATGGTGTCAATTTGCATTTCTTTTGCCTTCTGTACTTTTAATTTAAACTTAATATATAAATCTAAATATTCATCTACAGATGCCTTTGAGTAATTTGCATCATTACCATTCGTTTTAGAATAGATATAGTTAAATTCTGATACATGTACCTTTGTATCTCCTACAGTAAACAAAATAGGATCTTCTTGGGCGTTAAGACCTAGAAAACATCCTAAAAAAACAAGCACTAAACAAAAAATCCTATTAAACATTGAATATAAATTTTGAATTAATTGATGTTAGGGTATCCTGGGGGTTATATAGGTATTCCCTTATTTCCGCAAAATTAGTAACTGCTACTCGAATAAAAAACATCAAGGCGTTAAACCATATTGATAAATGACATATTATGTCTATAAACGTGCAAATTTGTACAATATGGGCTTACTTGGACTCACATCTATCTCAAAAGAAGCAATTTGTAGGTTCAAAAGATAATTCCCATCCTTTATACCATCTGGAATATAAACGAGTTCTGAGATGGTTTTGTGACTTTTTACATTATCTGGATAATTCCAAAATTCCTTATGTGATAATAATTTGCCACTATCCTCTTCTCTATCCACAGAGGGTAAATCTACCAACAAATGTTCTATCCCTTTCTCATTCAAATATCGTACTGCCTCATGATCGAGGTAAGTAGGATTAGCTCCAGAATGGTTGATTTTCATTTTTGAAATATGATTGGGATAGCTACGGATAATAACTGCTTTAGCATCCATTTTATTATCAGGAAAAACATCCTTAATGCGTTCTAGTGTAATAATTCGATCTCCTTCTATTTTTTCTGGAAATACAGAAATGAGTTCTGCCATGAACCAGAATTTTTTCAAACATTGATTAATGGTATATTTTTCTTTAGCGATATGCCCTACACATTCTGTATGAGTACCATTTCCATGTGGATTGATTCTTACATTAAGAAAATTCAATGGACCTCCTTTTTCAGTAGAGCCTATAAAATCTCCTGCTACCACTGGCGATGTCGACATGAAAGGAGCATGAAAACAATTGACCGTTCCCATTCCTTCTTCCAATGGAATGGATATATCCAAAGGTTGGGAAAGATTAGATTGATATCTTGAATTTTTATGTTCAAATTGAATAATCATAATTGAAAACTTGATTTATACCCATTTGAATCATAATTGGTGCATATAATTGCAAGAACTTAAGCGATTACGTCGTTAAAAATACTCGCCATAGCTACGGCTATGCCTGCGTTTTTCTCTAGTACTCACTCAAATTCTTAAGTAAATTCAATGCGACATTATAAATTCAATTTGGTATTAGACGATATTTGAAACCTTGAAAGTAAAGAATTAGTAACTTTATTGCATTATAAGGTCTTAAAAAGAGATGTATGAAATCGAAATACCTTTTATTACTATTCATTTTAGCAATATATGCTTGTTCTAATATTAGTACTTCATTATTACAAACTCCTGAAGATGTAACCATTCAATGGCTAGAATGGTTGGATAATGATAATTATGCACAGTTAAAAAAGATAAGTACGGGAAGCACTTTGGAGTATGTAAATGATATGGAGATTTTTTTCAATGCTGTGATAGAGGAAGATGATGAAGCTATTGAGCCAACTATAGTAGAACGCATCCAATGTACAGAGAAAGAAAATGAACGAGTACATTGTATATATTGTTGTAATGAAGGAGATGAAGAGATATTTATTTTAGTGAAGGAAAAAAGTCAATGGAAGGTAGAGGGAATCATCGTTCCTATAGATTATTTGGATATAGAAGGAATCGAGGAAGATAGGATGCTAGAAGAAATATTGAATAATAAATTGCCTCAATAATAACTAGAGAAAGTAGATGAAAAAGATAGGTTTGTTTTTTGGTTCGTTTAATCCTGTACATGTAGGACATATGATTATTGCTGAATTCATGGCAGAAAATGCAGGGGTGGATAAAGTTTGGATAGTAGTTAGTCCACAGAATCCGCATAAGAAAAAGAATTCGCTGGCGAATGATTACGATCGACTTCATTTAGTGAAGCTGGCGATTGGAGAAAATACCAATTTGGAAGTATCTGATATAGAATTCAAATTACCACAGCCATCTTATACGATAGATACGCTGACTTATATCCAAGAAAAATATCCAGATAAAATATTTGCACTCATTATGGGTGGAGATAATTTAGCGACACTTCATAAGTGGAAAAACTATGAAAAGATATTAGAAAACCACGAGATACTCGTCTATAAACGACCTCAATACGAACTAGGTGAATTAGAAAATCATCCTAATGTAAAAATGTTTGATGCTCCTATGCTCAATATATCTGCGAGTTATATCAGAAAGCAAATCAAGGCTAGGAAATCTATTCGTTATTTAGTGACGGAGGAGGTTAATCATACGATAGAGTCTGAGAATATTTATGGTAAAATTCTATAGAAATGCCTATTTGGAAAAATATTCATAGCTCATTAGTGATTCATGGCGAAACTTTGGATAAGTCAGAACTCATTGCGAAAGCAAGAGGAATTATTCAATCACAGCTATCTGAAGAATGGAAGAAAATAGCTTGGCGTTTTATACTAGAATGGCTTAATGATGAACCAACGATCATTGTCCAAACTTCAGGCTCTACAGGAAAACCCAAAAGCATCTTTATTCGTAAAGAAAATATGATCAACTCCGCCCTTGCCACAGGAGAATACTTTCAAACCAAGCCAAAGGATAAAGCATTGCTTTGTTTACCTTGTAATTATATCGCAGGGAAAATGATGGTCGTGAGAGCGTTTGTGTTAGGTCTAGATTTATGGTTATCTAATCCCAGCGAACCTTCAAAAGGGATTGATACTTTCATTGATTTTGCAGCGATGGTTCCTCTACAAATAGAAAATTTACTTCTTCACAATCTCCTATTTATTCATAAAACAAAGCAACTTATCATAGGAGGTGCAGCCGTTAGTTCGTCACTGTTAGCACAATTACAATCTTTAAAAACTCAATGTTTTGCTACTTATGGTATGACAGAAACGATTACACATATTGCCATTAAAATACTAAATGGCAATCAAGCTTCTGATGATTACCAACTTCTACCAAATGTGCGAATTGAAAAAGACGAAAGAGATTGTCTAGTCATTCATGCTCCTAAAATTGCAACAGAAAAAGTAATCACTAACGACATCGTTGAAATCATTTCTCCTCAAAAATTTAGATGGATAGGACGTTTCGATAATGTGATAAATTCTGGAGGCATCAAACTATTTCCAGAACAAATCGAACAAAAGTTGAATAACTTTATTTCATGTAGGTATTTTATCAGTTCGTTGCCAGATAAAAAACTAGGGGAGAAGTTAGTTTTGGTTATTGAAGAAGAAGCCATGACGATTGAAGAGCTAAGTACGTTGAAAAACAAAATTTCCTCACTATTAGGAAAATTCGAACAACCCAAAGAAATACTTTTCACATCCCAATTCATAGAAACAGCTACAGGCAAACTGAAAAGAAATGAAACCTTAGAGCAATGTAGCGTTTATTAGGAATTAAATAATTCATTTGAAAATGCCTTTTCGATAACACTTCGTTGCAAAACACTCACTATGCTACGGTGTAGCTCCGTTTTTTGCACCTTGTTTAATCAAAAAGCGGACTATTTTCATTCTGAAAATCAAACTCCTAACAAACTCTTATAAATCGATAGAATTTGTACATTGCAATATATTCTTATTTCGTATTGAGGAATTAGACATTTTTTAGGAAATAGCATATTATCTGAAAATCTCTACATCTTAATATTTAGTTATCTACTTATAAAAGGAATAGAAATTGAAAAAGACTACAGACGTTTTAATCATAGGATCTGGAATTGCAGGCTTAACGCTAGCTATTAAAACAGCTAAGGTAAAACCAGATTTAAAAATTGTTCTGATCACTAAAACAGAACAAGGAGAATCGAATACTCGCTATGCACAAGGTGGAATAGCTGCCGTATGGAATAAGGATAAGGATTCACATGAAAAGCACATCGCTGACACTTTAGATGCAGGGGATGGTTTATGCACGGAGGAAGTGGTAAGAATCGTAGTGGAGGAAGGACCTGTGAGAGTGAAGGAAATAATAGAGTGGGGGACTCGTTTTGATAAGGAGAAAAAAAACGGAGAATATAATCTAGGAATGGAAGGTGGACATTCTGAATATAGAATCCTACATTACAAGGATCTCACAGGATGGGAAATCCAACGTGCCTTGATGGAGAAAGCGAAGTCTTTTTCCAATATCGAAGTTTGTGAACATTATTATGCTATAGATTTATTGACGCAGCACCATTTAGGATACAATATCACGAGAGCTACTCCACAAATAGAATGCTATGGAGCATACGTATTGGATAAAAAAGATGGCGATATAAAAACGTTTTTATCTAAAGTAACAGTCGTCGCATCTGGTGGTGGTGGACAAATTTATAGAAATACGACGAATCCTCTCATTGCCACAGGAGATGGAATAGCCATGACTTATAGAGCTAAAGGAAGGATAGAAAGTATGGAATTTATCCAGTTTCATCCTACTGCATTGTATAATCCAGCAGGAGAAAATCCTGACTTCCTCGTTTCAGAAGCAGTACGTGGCTATGGTGCGATTTTGAAGGATGCTCAAAAGCGAGAATTCATGCATCACTATGATAAGCGAAAGTCGCTCGCTCCTCGTGATATCGTGGCACGAGCGATAGATAATGAAATGAAAAAAAGTGGTGCAGATCATCTCTATTTAGATTGTACACATTTGGATAAAGAAGGATTTTATGAACATTTTCCAACGATCTATGATAAGTGCATGAGTCTAGGAATAGATCCAATAAAGGATTACATTCCTATCGTTCCAGCTTGTCATTATGTATGTGGTGGAGTAAAAGTAGATATCAGAGGACGCACATCCATAGATAGATTATATGCCTGTGGCGAAAGCTCTTATACAGGTTTGCATGGTGCGAATCGTCTGGCGTCTAATTCTTTATTGGAAGCTATGGTTTTTGCTCATCGTATACATGAGGACATCATCGCTGTTGTGGATAACTACGATATCAAAACAGAAATTCCAGACTGGAATGCTACTAGTACAATGGAACCTAAAGAAATGGTTTTGATTACTCAAAGTATGAAGGAACTCAAGGAGGTCATGAGTAGCTATGTAGGGATCGTTCGTTCTAATGTTCGTTTGAAAAGAGCCTTCGATAGATTGAGGTTATTATATGATGAAACAGAAGAACTGTACAGAACGACTATTTTATCTCCACAATTATCTGAGTTGAGAAACCTGATAACTATTGGTTATTTGGTGACTCGATCTGCTTCTATGCGAAGGGAAAGTAGAGGGTTGCATTATACTACGGATTATCCAGATAAATTGGATTTTGTGGATGTTACGATATTGTAGAGCTTTTATGTGAAATATAATCAATGTCTAAAAACAATCATGCCAAACAAGGAAAAGAAGGTTATATCTATGTCAGTTATGGCAAAGTGAAATACCTCAGTCATGCAGTAGCTTCTGCATTGACATTAAGGAGATTCGACAAGGATCGTCCTATTGCCATTGTTTGTACTAAGGAACATTTGGAGGTTTTGGAAAAAGAAGGACTGAATGATTTATTCGAAGTAAAGCATGAGATTCTGCCAGAGAACGCTTCTATCGTTGGTTTTAAACATCATATCCACAAATTCTTATTTTTTGAAAAAAATATCTTTTTGGATAGTGATATTGTTTGGTGCAGACATCCAGATAATCTTTGGCTTTCCCTAGAGCCCCATCCATTTACGATTACAGGCATCCAAGTATCTGATAATTTTTTTGGTGCACCTAAAGGAGTTGCTGTATTAAAAGACATTTTATTGAGGCGAAGGCAGCGAACATTAGATCGTTTTGGTTTGACTTATTTGAGTCGAGT
>JBNMOV010000150.1:0-9992 GCA_051275765.1 Maribacter sp.
GGAAAATTCCAAGCTGGTTCCAGTGCAGCAGCAGGATTAGCCATATTTACCTTTATCTTGGGAATCGTGCTTTTTATTTCCTTATTTGTCCCTATGCTAATTAAGCAAGCAACCAACCTTGCACAAGTCGATTATAGGGCTATCGCGAATGCATTGGAAGAACCCCTACTACACCTCAATGAATTCTTTGCAAAATATGGACTGAATGGCGAACAGACCCCATCCGAACAAATAGAACATAACCTAAAAGAATATTTTAATCCTACAAAAATATCTACTTGGCTAAGTAGTATCGTAGGTGTAGCAGGAAGCATACTCATCGGTTTCTTTTCTATTATATTCATTACCTTTTTCTTTCTCAAGGAATCCCAGTTATTTACCAAGACTTTACAAAACCTCACGCCTAATCAGGCGAATGATAATATCTCTCATGCCGTTTCGGAATCATCCAATATGTTGAGCCGATATTTTGGGGGTATCGTCATTCAGATTTTCCTAGTTTCTATGGGTTTATTCATAGGACTTTCTATCCTAGGTGTCCCCAATGCAGCTTTGATAGCATTGCTTGCTGCATTGTTTAATGTGATTCCTTACGTAGGACCTATTATTGGTGGTTCTTTGGGTATTTTTCTCACGATCACTTCCAGCTTGGATTTGGATTTTTATAATCAGATGTTACCTCTATTAGGAAAAGTGGCATTGGTTTTTGCCATTATGCAAATGGTAGATAATTTTCTCCTCCAGCCATTCATTTTTTCTAATCGAGTCTATGCACATCCTTTAGAAATATTCGTCGTCGTATTGGTTGGTGCACAAGTAGGCGGAATCCTAGGAATGGTTATTGCTATACCGTCCTATACAGTCATTAGGATTATTGCTAAGAATTTCTTGAGTGAGTTTCACATTATTCAAAACATAACAAAAGGACTCCAACAAGACAATGATAATAACTCGCCTGAATAATCGTTTAGGGAGTAATACCAAATTTAATTTATAATGTCGCATTGGATTTCCTTAAGAATTTGAGTAAATCCTAAGCAAAAAATACAGGCAGTAGCTATGACGAGTATTTTTAACAGCATAATCGCTTAAATTCTTGGAATTATATGCGATAATTATTATTCAAATTAGTATAACTATACCTTTCCTACTATTTTCTTTTTTAAAATACCAGACTTATAAGCTGTTTATCCTTACTTTTCCCGCAATTTAAACACATACATTTCATCCATGTCTTTTTTTTATAAACACGGTCAAAATATACTCGCTCTTCTCGTTCTTCTACTCATCATAGGAGCAGCCATTGTTATTTTTCATTGGGAAAGTAGGGATACACTCTTACAATATATATATGAAATACGACATAAAAACGAGAAAGTAGAAAGTAAAGAAAGTATAGATAGAATACTGGATTCTTATGAAAAAGTGAATTACTCATCCTTGGATGAACCTTATCTAGAATATACTCGATCTGCTAAATCCAAGTATAAAAAAATGTTGAATGGTAGAGAATACTTTGTCATTCCTAGAGAAGATATACATCGTAAGATAGTGGGCGAATTCATGATCAAGCAATTCATGTGCAAGGATAAATATTATAAAGAACACGCTCACAAAGAAATCCTTTGGCTCATAGATAGAAAAGTATTGTATAAAACGATAGAACTCCTAGAAGCATTAGAAAAAGAAGGTTATGACAAGTATGGTTTCCTCATTAGAAATGGACATCGACACCCTACTTATAATGAAAAAATAAAAGGAGCAGGAAGTAGTCGCCATATCGTAGGAGAAGCCATTGATATCTCTGTGCGTGACATCAATCAAGATGGTAAAGTGAATAAGGCTGATAAAAAAATAGTCTATGATCTACTCAACAAAAAAATCATTAAAAATGAAGGAGGAATAGGTCGCTATCCAGGAACGATGTCGCTGCATTATGATGTAAGAGGAAATCGTGCTAGATGGGATTCTTATTAGTTACTATTTAATTGGAAATTAATACTATCGCTGGTTCGAGGTTGCACCTCGGACCTCTACTACCAACAAATTTCCAACAAAACGCTCCGCTAAATTCCTAAACATTTTTTTGGCACAATGCTAAAAATCCGTTTATAACTAACTTATTTTGAACAACTTAAATACACTGTAAAGTAAATTAGTTAAAAATTTGAAGGATGAATTTTGTATCAAATCAATGAACGCCCGCAGCCTAATAGCCTTAGCTATTAAGGCGAGGACGTGAAGCAGAGTTGGAACAAAAGGCACTTTAAAAAGTTAACATTACTTATTTTACAGTGTATTAAATAAACGAGTAAAATAAATCTTATCCTATTTTTTCAATAAAACGCTAGTAACAATAGCCAGTTCTGCGAACTGAACGAGCTACAAACTCGTTCAGTTCGCAGATATAGATAAAAGATTACCTAAGAAAATCATAATTAAATTCAACGAGAAGTTCATTTAGCTATTATTTAACAAGCTCCAAACACATGCTAAGAAATATATAGCGTAAATTGTTGATAATTTAATTGCGAACCTACTATATACCTACATATATAATGATAAGATACTTGATTCCCTTACTTTGTTTTTGTCCTTTTTTATTATTCTCACAAAATATAGAAGATAAAATTTCTGATGTAGAACAGCAATTGGTCGCATTAGAAAAGCAGAAAAAAACGTTGATTGGAAAAAGAGAGGATTATAAATTAGAATTCCTCCAACAGAATCTAAAAAAGAATGGACTTCCTCTAGTCGACGAAGGAGAAACACTCATCGAACATAGTGCCATGAGCTTAGTTTATTCTGAGCAGCACGAACAGGCAAAATGGGTGGCACACATCATCATGCCAGATGTAACCAAAGGAAATGTAGGCAGATCCAATGATTTCAGACCAGATGAAAAAGTAACAACAGGCACTGCTGTAGAAAAAGATTATTTCCTGACTGAAACTGGATCAGATGGAAAAATTAAATATGATGGCTTTGGTTATGACAGAGGACACCTTGCTCCTTCGGCGGATTTCAGATGGTCTGTGAAGGCACTTTCAGAATCTTATCTATATTCCAATATGTCACCACAAGCTCCTGATTTCAATAGAGAAGGCTGGGGAGAATTGGAAAATATGATGCGAGGATATATGTATCATCATCCTAAAACTATGCTGTACATAGTCACTGGTCCTATATTGGAAGACAATCTTCCTACCATAGAAAGAAGTGTGAATAAGCTCAGCATTCCCAATAAATTCTTTAAAGTAGTCATAGATCTTGAAAATAAACAAGCTATAGGATTCGTCATGCCCAATCAACGCCTCTCCTACCCCGTCGAAACCTTCGCCAAGTCCATAGACGAAATCGAAGAACTCACAGGAATCGACTTTTTTCATGATTTAGAGGATGGACTAGAAAACCAACTCGAAAGTATCGATGACGTAAAACCTTGGTTACACCAATCCAACAAAAATGATGTAGTCCCCATCTCTCCACCTAGCCTTCCTAAAGATCATTTCAATACGGTACAGGCAGATAGATTCAAGAACAGAGATAAGAAAGTTACGGTCTGCGGAACAGTCGTCCAAACCCATCTGACCAAAAAAGGAGCAGTCATGCTATACCTAGATAAAGGTATGTCAGATGCCTCCTTTATCGTATTCATCAATAAGGAAAATCTCAGTAATTTCAGCTATGATCCTGCCAAAGAACTCAAAGGATCTACTATAATGGTGACAGATAAAGTAGCTACATTAGGCAAAACACCTACCATGTTTATTAGTAATGAGAAACAGGTCGCACTTTATAAATAGGTTTTTGTCAATCGTATTAAAAATAAATACAAAGGAGAATTGATTAGGAAGAGCGTCAAACAATAGCAATGCTTTTCTGGATAAAATGCAGGTAATTTATTTGTTGCCTATCCTCTAAAATGCCATTTTTAAATTCCTAACAAACTCTCAGAGTAGTAGAAAGTTGAACATACTTTCACTACCTTTGGCATTCATCATCAACATACATTGTGCTTAGTATTTTCCGTACCAATAAAATTATTGTGAGTACCCTATTTATTCCATATGCCCTTATTTTAAGGAGTTATGGTTTCTTTGGGAACGTGCCTACGGACTTCAACAATGGAGGTTTATTATCTGATATTATCTATGAAAATATAGAATTGAATGATAATCTTCTCATCTCCCTATCCTTAATCTTGATTTTAATACAAGCCGTACTGATAACTGTTGTTACGAATAGGCAGAAATTATCAAGTGATAGAAATTTATACCCAGGAGTATTTTATATTCTTCTAGCATCACTCAGTACCTCATTCCTAGGTTTGACACCAGCTCTGATGGGAAATACATTCCTTATTTTGGCATTAGGCAGTTTTTTTGGAATTTATAATGATAAAGAACCAGCAGGTAAGCATTTCAATGCCGGATTTTGGTTGGCGATAGCAGCACTATTCTATGGTAGCTTATTCCTCTTCTTCTTTTTTGGAATACTCACTATCAATCTAATGAGGGCTTTCAATATAAAAGAAATGCTCCAAATCGTCAGTGGATATGCTGTACCCTATATTTTGTTATTTGCTTTTTTCTATTATATCGGCGATGTGGGTGAGAGTTATTGGGCCTATTTAAGTGGTTCATTTAGCGTGATGGATATAGATCAAATGCCTAGTATAGCAGACTATGTAAGTCTAGGTACGCTAGGTTTGTTGATACTCTGGTGTTTTTTCAGATATGGCTCTTTAGTTGAGAAAAAAGGTATTAAAACAAGAAAGGAAATCAATATGCTCTTCCTTTTTATGATATTCGTAGGCATTGCTTTCTGCTTGCAATCTGGTGTAGGAATGGATCATTTTATACTGATTACTATACCATTAAGTATATTAGTAGGAATATTATTTGCCAAGATGACCAAGCCTGTATGGATGGAAACTTGGCACTTATCACTATTTTTATTAGTTCCTATTTGTCATTATTTGATAAGTTAGGACTATAGTTTCTTAAAATATGCGGTAGGTATCGTAATAAAAAATGATTTCACTTACCTTTGTGCTACTAAACAGATATATTTACTATCTCTAATATAAAATATAGTTATGAAATTTGGTGTTGTAGTTTTCCCTGGTTCTAATTGTGACGATGACATGATCCATGTACTAGGTACCGTAATGGGACAAGAAGTACATAAACTTTGGCATAAGGATACAAAAGCCCTTAATCCTTTCACTAAAGATGATTGTATCATATTGCCTGGTGGATTTTCCTATGGAGATTATCTTCGTTCAGGTGCCATAGCCAGCCATTCTCCTATTATGGCATCAGTGATTGAATTTGCCAATAATGGCGGATATGTATGGGGAATCTGTAATGGTTTCCAAGTATTGTGCGAAACTGGTTTATTGCCAGGTGCCTTACTTAATAACAACCATCATAAATTCATCTGTAAAAATATCTATCTTAGAACAGAAACTGACCAAACTCCAATTACATCCCAACTTCGCACCAAGCAAGTCATCAAAGTACCTATCGCTCATGCTGATGGAAGATACTATGCTGATGATGCTACCATAAAACAGTTGAACGAAAATGGACAAGTGCTGTTCAGATACTGTAGCGAAGGCGGAGATAGTTCTGACAATTATAATCCTAATGGCTCTTTGGAAAACATCGCAGGTATCTGCAACGAAAACAGAAATGTATTCGGGATGATGCCACACCCTGAAAGATGTGCTGAACCAACGTTAGGAAATGAGGACGGACGAGCATTATTCGAGTCTATTCTTGCATTACAAAAAGAAATGGTATAGTAATTAAGATGTTTAAATTTCCATAGAAATTTAAACATCTTCTAATTTCAGCCATTCTAAACCAACCATTTTATGAAGTATACCATTTTATTCGTATTCGCAGCATTAGCAATGAGCATCATTCTACTTGCCTGCTCCAGTTCGAAGAACAATAATTCAGATAATGCAACCTTAGAACGTAAGGGTGTATCTAGTATTGACATAAAAAAATTATCTCAAAAATGGAAACACGTCAAGACAAAGGATTCTTACGATAATATATGGAAGGAAATAGATGCTGACAATAAAGTAATTACTTTCGCAGAAAGTGGAGAGTATACAGAAAACAAACCAGGGAATGATCTCTGCGAGGGAACTTATGCTTTGGAAGGAGAAAAGGTGGTAATGAATCACTCTTGTAATAAGGTAGCATTAACCTCTAAAGTCCTATCACTAGAAAAAGAAAAGCTAGTTTTAGGTATGCAAGGCAGACATGGAGAAGTTGTTTACGTTTACGAAAGAGTAAAATAATCCAAATCCCTTAGCTGTTCTTTTTGAATAACTAAGGGATTTTTATCAATAATAAATTTGACTCGAATCCTTTGCTGAATTCGAGTTTTTTAATATCTATCAATATGGAATTACAACAATATTTACAAAACAATCAACAACGTTTCTTAGATGAATTATTGGATTTACTGCGAATTCCTTCTGTAAGTGCAGATGCTGCATATAAGGATGATGTAGTCAAAACAGCAGAATTTATCCAAGAAAAACTCATCGCAGCAGGAGCTAACAATGTAGAACTATGCCCTACAGATGGCTATCCTATTGTATATGGAGAGAAAATAATTGACAAAAACCTGCCAACGGTATTAGTGTATGGTCATTATGATGTGCAGCCACCAGATCCGATGGAATTATGGGAATCGGGACCATTCGATCCTGTGATTAAAAAAACGGGAACACATCCACAAGGAGCAATATATGCTAGAGGTGCTTGCGATGATAAAGGACAGATGTACATGCACATCAAGGCATTCGAAGGAATGCTTGCTACAGGAAACCTGCCTTGTAATGTAAAATTTATCATAGAGGGAGAAGAAGAAGTAGGTTCTAATAATCTGGGTCCATTTTGTAGAGCGAATAAAGAACGTCTTGCTTGTGATATGGTTTTAGTTTCTGATACTTCTATCATCGCTAATGATGTGCCGTCAATTACAGTAGGATTACGAGGTATGAGTTATCTAGAAGTGGAAGTTACTGGACCAAATCGTGATTTACACTCTGGCGTATATGGAGGTGCCGTAGCTAATCCTATCAATATCCTAGCAAAGATGATTGCTTCTATGCACGATGAAAATAATCATATCACGATACCAGGTTTTTATGATGATGTACAAGCAGTGAGCGATGCAGAACGTGCAGAGATGAACAAAGCTCCTTTTGTTTTAGAGGATTATAAAAAGGATTTGGATGTTAATGCTGTACATGGCGAAAAAGGATTCACTTCATTAGAAAGAACATCTATTCGTCCTACGTTGGATTGTAATGGAATCTGGGGAGGATATATTGGAGAAGGAGCGAAGACGGTTTTGCCATCTAAAGCTTTCGCCAAAATCAGTATGAGATTAGTCCCTAATCAGACTTCTGCTCAGATAACGGAACTGTTCCAAAAGCATTTTGAAAGCATCGCTCCAGATGCTGTAAAGATAAAAGTGCATCCACATCATGGTGGAGAAGCTGCTGTCACACCTACAAATACACCAGAATATAAAGCAGCTTACAATGCAATGAAAGAGACTTTTGGTATCGCTCCATTGCCTACTAGAAGTGGTGGTAGTATTCCTATCGTTGCTCTATTTGAAGAAGTATTGGGTGTAAAAACTGTACTGATGGGATTTGGCTTGGATTCAGATGCTATTCATTCTCCTAATGAGCATTATGGCTTATTTAATTATTATAAAGGAATAGAAACTATTCCTGCTTTTTTTAGGCATTATGCGGAATTGAAGAAGTAGTTTTTTAGCCCCTCCTAGCCTCCCAAAAGGGGAAGAATTTTTTATTGAGTAATATTTCCCTCCCCTTCGGGGAGGCTAGGAGAGCTTTTATATTGTAAACAAAACCTCTATCTACCATGAAAATAAGTGCCTTTACAATGGTGAGGAATGCTGACAAGTATTATTTTCCTATCAAGGAATCTATTATGTCTGCACTTCCTATTGTAGATGAATTTGTAGTCGCTTTAGGGAATAATGATGCTGATGACAGAACTAGAGAACTCATCGCATCCATCAATTCTGATAAAATTAAAATCATCGATAGGCTTTGGTCTGAACAAGGATTTATAGATGGAAAAATATTTGCAGACGAAACTAGTTTCGCACTTTCTCAATGCTCTGGAGATTGGTGCATTTATTTACAAGCTGATGAAGTTTTGCATGAGTATGATTTGGATACCATCCAAAACGCTTGCAAAACATATTTAGATGATAAACAGGTAGATGGGTTTTTATTTAACTATCATCATTTCTGGGGAGATTATGAACATTATCTACCTTTTCATGGATGGTACAAAAATGAAATTAGGATAGTCAGGAATCATATCAATGTCTATTCCTATAAAGATGCACAATCTTTTAGAAAACATGAAAACGAAAAACTCAATGTCGCTGCTATTAATGCCTATATTTATCATTATGGCTGGGTAAGACCACCTTCTGTGATGCAATCCAAGAAGAAAGAACAGGATTCTATGCATCATGGAAAAGATGCCACTTCGAAAGATTATCAATCTAAGCCTCCTGCATTTGATTATGGTGCTTTAGGAAAAATACCTGTTTTTAAGGAAAGCCATCCTAAGGTAATGGAGGAATTTCGAGCTAAGATGAGCTGGAAGAATCTACTTAATTATAATAAGAAAGCAGAATTGCATCGTGGCAAAATGAAACATGAGCAATTCAAATACAGATTACTTTCTATCCTCGAAAAATACTTCAATGGTGGAAAAGATTTTTTTGGATATTCTAATTGGAATAAGGTAAAATAAAAAGCAGCTATGCTTTAAATGCACAACTGCTTTACTCCCCATAAAATTTTGAATGCGTATTACTTAAGAAGAAGACTTCATTCCTTTAGATTCTAATCTATTCGCTCTTATATTTTCTTTTATCCTGTAATTTTTGAAATTCAGAAGGAACATAATTTTTTCTGACAAAATATTCCTCTCCTGTTTCCTCATCTACCATCATAATCATCGTTTCTTCTATATCATCTGATCCTTGGTCATAACGAGTACTAGGTGTAATAATTCCTATTTCTATCATGTCCAATTCATCATCACTAGGCATATTTTCCTTTTCATAGACCTTTTCTTATTTTTTAGTAAGTGATGTTACGCATGATTAAATTAGAAGCTATTTTGATTGAGTATTACTAGTTATTAACTGTTAGAGCCTTGTTCATTGTTTCTTGTTCTTTTTGGTAGCAAAAAGAACCAAAAACTACCCGACTAAATGCAGTTCTTAACGCTACGACGATACTTGAAATCCTAAACAAAATAAACTCGCTCCAGTAGTATTTCTTTTGTTTGATCTCGTCTGTCATCTAGCTATAATACTTTAAATTTATAGCCGTTTATGCTCATACAGTATTTTGTTTTAAACGGATTTCAAGTATCGTCTCCACTAAACTGCATAATGTCGGGAGCGTGAAAAGATTATTTAAAAAATCATAAGTGAAACGAATTCAATAACCTGAGCCATTATGCTTGTTCTTTTTCCTTCTGAAAAACACAAAAAATAGTTCCGTAGCTACGGCTATGCAACGATTTTTTGAATTCTTTAAAAGAAAAAATCACTACCCATTCTGGCTCAATTTATTAAATACGTTTCACTAAGCAATTGATAAACAATTAATTGCCCTAATATTAAACATAACTCAACGACCACCTACTAAAAGTGGGTTCGTTTGACTGACGACTAAAAATCGTCCTTTATTATACAACATAAAGTATTGTTCGGTTCTTTGACAACTTTTGCAAAACAACACCTTTTATAAAATCCAATGTGGTTTTAACCCATTGTTTTCGAGTAATATATGACACAATGAGCTAAAGCCACATTGGAAGGAAATGCAAAAATTGTCAAAGAACCTATTGTTCTTTTCGTCTTTAGATAAATATATTTCTTTGCATAAAATT
>JBNMOV010000151.1:0-9973 GCA_051275765.1 Maribacter sp.
TTGTACAAACGTAAAAAATCGAAGCCCAAAGTTCCGCCTTTCAGCGTTTAGTGGATGAACGAATGATTTTCGATGCAATCGAAATGAATGTCTAGCAGACATTCAAATGAGAGAACCGCTAACGGGTAGTGCAGAAAATCCGTTAAAAACAAAATACTGTTTGAGCATAAACTGCTGTAAAACAAATATTTGCAGCTAAGTAGCAAAAGAAGCTAAAAGTAACAAATGTTATTAAAGCGAGTTTATTTTGTTTAGGATTTACAAGCTTTTGTAGCGTTAAAACCGCTGTACAGCGGTGATTTTTGATTCTTTTCATCTAGGAAAAGAATCAAAAACACTTTTGTTACTAAACCAAAAACACAATGAAATTTTGATTAAAAAGCATAGGATTTTGAGCATCCTATGTATTATACGCTATTCTGTGGTATGTTGTGGGATTGAAAACCTCAGGTTAAGAAATACTATATTCTCCAACGTGGGGTTTTCAACCTCACGCTTATGGAGTATATCTAGAATATCTTAAAACAGATTCTTTATCACATAATTAAACAATACAGACCAAGCTCCCAGCTTAGGATCTGGCATTTCTCCCTTGCCCATCATTTTCATTTGTTGAGCAAAATAAGCGATATCCAAGACGCCCATTTTATCAATAAACCCTAAGCCAGTCCTAACAGGAGGAACATGTGCTTCTGTCCTCTTTCCTTCAAAAAAATCATTAGAAAGATAAGGAAATACAGCAAACGGACGAGCTAAACCTACAAAATCCAGTTCATTATTCTCGATCGCTTTTGCCATGACATCCAATGTCCTGAATCCTCCAGTCAACAATAATGGCGCTTTAGTTCTAGCTCTTGCTTTTATGATGAAACCAGCAAAATATGCTTCTCTTTGTTGTGTACTTTCTTTGACTTTTTTACCAGCTCCCATCATAGCTGCCTTTTCGTAAGTACCTCCAGATACTTCTATCATATCCATTCCTTCCGCAGAAAGCATATCGATCACTTCTAGCGATTCTTCTTCTGTAAATGCTCCTCTTTGAAAATCTGCTGAGTTGATTTTGATACCAATAGGATAATCTGTACCTACTTTTTTCCTTATATTTCTATAAATCTCTAAGGCAAATCTAGCTCTATTTTCTAAAGTACCTCCCCATTGATCAGTACGCAGATTGGTACGTGTAGAGAGGAATTGGCTCACTAAATAACCATGAGCTCCATGAATTTGTACTCCTTTCCAGCCTGCGTTTTTAGCGACTAATGCACAATCTCCAAAACCATCTATTGCCTTCCATATATCTTCTTCAGTCATAGGACGAGGCTTAGGAAATATCGCCTTCATAGGCAACTGGATATCAGAAGCACTCACTACGTCCTTATTGAACTTTTTAGGTGACTGCCTTCCAGGGTGATTGATCTGCATCCAAAGATGACTTCCATCTTTTTGTGCAGCATCTCCCCAAGCTTTGAGTTCCGCCATATAGGTATCATCTTCGACCACTACATTTTTAGGCTCATTCAATGCTTTACTATCCATCATCACATTACCAGAGATAAGAATACCTGTACCACCTTCACCCCATTTTTCATAGAGTTTGATGAGGCGTTCAGAAGGTCTTCCTCCTTTATCTGCATTATTTTCGCTCATGGCTGATTTTACAATTCTATTAGGAATCGTAACGCCACAGGGTAGGGTATAGGACTGTTGAAGAATATCTGCTGGTTTCATTTTCAATGAGATTGTTAGTGAATGGAATCTTGGAATGGTAAAAGTACTGAATGATAATGGATCTCAGACGTAAAAGGTTGACTAATATTGAAAAGTCAATAGCTATCAATATCGAAAATATTTAAGATTTCTGATGTTTTATTCGAGCAGAGTCCAGTCTTTTATTGAGCAAAACATCAATTTTTTTGAAGACTTTTGATGTTATACCAATTTGAATTTATAAAGTCGCATTGGATTTGGTAATAGATTTGATGAATTGTGAGGCACAAAACGCAGGCATAACCGTAGCTATGACGAGTATTTGTAACGAAGCAAGGCGTTAAATTTATCCAATTATATGCGAGATATATGATTCAAATGGGTATTAGTCATTCGTAAATTATCCTAGCCCTCTCTTTCTTTTCTCCTTAAAAATCCTTAAATTACTAGAACAGAACTAGCTCTACTCTTGCATTTACTAAAAAAACTATTACTATGAAAAAGACAAGTATCCTCTTTCATCCGCTATTCGAGCATCCGTTAAGTATCATTCGTATTTGTATAGGCATTGGTTTTATCATCCAAGGATTGAATGTTTTTAATACGGGATTCATGGATGGTCATATCAGTATTTTTTCTGGAATGCACGATCTACCTATGCCAGCGTTTTTAGCCTATTTGTCCAAAGGTGGAGAACTGATTTTTGGTATTATGTTGGTGTTGGGATTGTTCACGAGACTAGCTTCACTTATGCTCATTATTAATATGTCAGTCGCTACTTTTTATGCCCTTGGTGGAGACATTTTGAGTATAGAAAATTATCAGGCACAGATCAGTTGGTTTTATTTATTGGTAGGTATTGCCTTATTTTTGAGTGGTCCTACTGGCTATTCATTGGATGAGAAATTGACTAGAGAACGGACGAGATATCAATCAAATACTAACATTAAGAGGAAAAAACCTAGCATTTATCGAATAAATTGGAAATTTTTGATTAGAATAGGTAAGTTGTAAAAGTATTTGATGGAAAACTGACTTCTATCATTTAATTGAAAAGAAACCAATATTTAATTAGGGGAGTAGACAATAAATAAACTACCTAAAATTGATGCGGGAAATTTATTACCAATCAAGGCGAAAAACGTAGGGATAGCTGTAGCTATCACGAGGCTTTTCAACGAAGAGTGGTAATAAATTAGCATGTCAAAATGAGTAGGTTATATTTTGCTTATTCCCTAAATACTAAAAGTATAATAAAATGGCAGAAGTATTCACTTCCCCTTCTTTAGTTTTCACTGTGAACCAGCAAACGGCAGCAATAGTGGAACGATTTGGAAAATTTGAAAGTATCCGCCATCCTGGGCTACAATTCAAAATTCCTTTTGTGGATCAAGTTATAGGGCGAGTAAGCCTCAAGATTCAGCAATTGGATGTACTCATAGAAACGAAAACTAAGGATGATGTATTCGTAAAAATCAAAGTGTCTGTACAGTTCAATATTATAAAGGCTAAGATATACGAAGCCTTTTATGAACTCGAAAATCCACATAATCAGATTACCTCTTATGTATTCGATACGATTCGTGCTGAAGTACCTAAGATGAAACTGGATGATGTATTCGAAAAGAAAAATAATCTAGCTATAGCTATCAAACGTGATCTTACAGAAGCGATGGATACTTATGGTTATAATATCGTGAAAGCTCTAGTAACGGATATTGATCCAGATGCAGCAGTAAAACATGCGATGAATCGTATCAATGCCTCTGAACGTGAAAAAGTAGTAGCTGAATATGAAGCAGAAGCAGATAGAATCCGTATCGTAGCTAAAGCAAAAGCAGAGGCAGAAAGTAAGCGTTTGCAAGGGCAAGGTACTGCAGATCAGCGTAGAGAAATCGCACGAGGTCTGGAAGAATCTGTAGAAGTGCTGAATACTGTGGGAATTAATTCACAAGAAGCATCTGCATTAATTGTGGTCACACAGCACTATGATACCTTACAGGCTATGGGCGAAAATGTAAACAGTAACCTTATCTTAATGCCAAATTCGCCAGATAATGCGAGTAATTTATTGACACAAATGATTACATCATTTGCAGCATCTGCACAGATAGGAGATATGCAACAGAAAACTATGGAAGCTGCTAAAAAGAAAAAGCAGGGATAATTATATATTTTGATGATGAAAATTTTAAGCAACCGATGTCTTGTTAGGCATTGGTTGTTTTTATTTATTGTTCTCTTCTTTTTTTAATACACTACTAAGAATCCATATGCTTATTACAATCTACAAATACCTTGATCTGTTTTCTAGATAGACAAATGAATGTATTATTCTTTCTTATCTTCAACATCCTCCTTCCTCGCAGCATCATTAATCATAATAGAATATCCTACGTTATTATCTGGGCGATCCAGCATATTGGAATTGACTTCTTCTGTATAGATGTCTATAAATTGACTTATCGTATCCTTGGTCGTATGAGGAACTACAGCTACATAAGGCGTCTCTTCTCTATAACCTTCATAGCATTCATACCAACTGAGTGCTTCCTTAAATTCTACATTATTGACACGACTAATATAATAGGGTAAGCTAGGCAAACGAATGATTCTGACATCTACATAAACCTCATCAACACTATCATTAGTTTTTTCTTGTATGGTTTCTGCTATCTTTTTAGAGCCATTCCAATATTTACCTAATTTAGGATAGACGATGATAGTTGTGAAGAGCCAAAACAATCCTACAAAAATCAAATGAGAATAAATGGATAGATTAAAACGCTTTTTCAATTGCCAGACAAAACTAACAATAGAAGCAACTGGCAAAAATGCCAATGCAGCAACTACCCAGAATAGAATATCTGCTTCTAAATACCTTCCTCCAAAGAAATAGGCTAATACGACCAAGCCAGTAGTCATCAATATCTCCAATACAGAAAGTGCCTTGAGACCATTACTGAATACTCGGATTTCTGATAAGGTTATCATTTCGTGTGCCATGAGTATAGAAATGGCAGGTAGACTAGCTAAGGCATAGGAAGGTAATTTGCTAGGAATGAATTCATACATCCACCAGCCAGATATCATCCAAATGGCGAGCATAAGTATTTCTGGATGTTTTTTTCTTTGGAAAAGGCTCTTGATTCCTTCCCATAAACCAGGTAAAAAATATCTGAAATAAGGCAGGAAAGCAAAGGCAAAAAGGAAAAAATAATAACCTGGAAATCCTTCTTGTCCATCCAGCACAACTTCTCCTTTTCCTCGTTTTAAAATATACCAATCTATCATCCATTGGATGGTTTTGCCATCATCTATCTGCCAATAGCGATATCCCCACCAAAACAAAGGAGCAATAGCTAATGGAAGGAAAAACCAAGGATGTAATCTGAATATCCGCTTTCTTACGGGATGCAGAAGTAAAATAAGGAAGGCAAATACGCCTGTAAACAAAATAATAGGAGGGCCTTTGACCAATACGCCTAATGAGAATGCCACCCAAAACATGATGATATAAATGAATTTTTTCCATTGCATCATCGCCATGAGGGAGAATGCCGCCCAAGTCTGAAAAAAGAGCAGCAAGCCGTCTGTAAAGGCAACCTTGCCATAAATAGGGAATAAAAAACAAGTACCACAGATAATAGCAGCAGACATGGCAATTCTTTCATAATATATGGCCTTGCCATAAATATAAATAAGTATCAATGTTCCCCATGAAAATAGGGCTGTCATGAATCGCACTGCAAATTCATTATTCCCAAATACATCAATAGCCCCAGCCATGAACCAAATATGCAATGGCGGTTTGCGATGCATTTCTATCCATGCCCCAGATTGAGAGATATAATCTCCTGTCCTTGTCATTTCCGATGCCATCATAGCATAGGCAGCCTCATCTTGATCGATCAATGGAACGCTGCCATTACTTGCCATCAACATGATGAAAAATAATGGAAAGACGAACAAGGGATGGGTAATGATTTTATATATAATCTCGTTTTTTTTCATGTCTATATTGCCAAAGATATGATTTATCCTTAAACCATTATATCTTGAATAGGTTTCAATATTAGGAAAGTTTTCAATTTAATAGAAATATGCACTTTAGAATAGAAACAGAGGTCAGTCAATCAGCTCAAAAAGTTTTGGATGGATTCAATGAAGATTTATTTCTTGCCTTGAAACCACCAGTCATGCCATTGGAATTATTGCGATTCGATGGCTGCGAAAAAGGCGACAAAGTACAACTCATACTAGGCATCAGTCCATTTTCGCAAAGATGGAATGCACTCGTCATAGAGCATGGCGAAAATGATGAGATGCTATATTTTACAGATATTGGCGAAAAATTACCTTTCCCTATCAAGGATTGGAAACATCGTCATCAGATTCTCAAACGAGAAAAAGGAGCTGTGATTGTAGATGATATTACTTATACTACTGGTTTTTATCCTTTGGATATGCTGATGTATCCTGTGATGTATTTGCAATTTTGGATGAGAGTGCCTGTTTATAGGCGGTTGTTTAAATAAGAGATTAAACGTATATTTATTCACATTTTTAATTTATGTACTCTGTTTAAATACGTTTCACTAACAATAGTCCGGGGTGTTTTTCAATAACTAAATTAAATTTCGTGACAGCCTAATAATTAATAGGTTGTATTTTTGAGTTTAAAAATCAATTAGTTCTTAACTAATTGATTTACAGCAATTTGAAAAAACGCCACGGACTACTGAATTCGTTTCACTAAGCGTACATTATTTTAGAAAAGTACGTAGAAATAAAATTTTAAACGAACTCTTAATTTAAAATAAAACTCATGAAAACAACAACATTATTCTATTGCTTACTCATTTTTATGTTGCCATCAGTTAAGGGACAGGTTTATATGGTGGGAAATCTAGCGGATCAAATCATACTTAGTCCTGAGAATGTTGACACTATTATGCCTGAAGTTTGTTTACATCATCTAGCTACGATAGTGGATTATGGAAATGAAACTGAATCTACATTAGCCTCTCTCCATGCTGATTTTAATAAAATAAGTCAAGAATCCAATTCCAAAAGAAAAACTAAGCAACTTAGTAAGGAAATAGCAGTTTTACAAAAAGAAGTAGGTGTCCTAAATGATTTTAGAGAAAAATGGTTCGCAGTTTCAGACGAGGAAACAAAACTCCTTTTATTTTATGAAAAATGGCAGAAAGATAGCTGTCTGAATATTGTTACAAGTGAAGGTACTTACTTACCAGATGAATATGAGTTGGAAATAAAAGCAGAAGAAGAAACATCAGGAGCTTTTAGGGAATCTTTCGCTGTCCAATATACAAAAGGTGGACATGGCTGGGAAAAAAAGAAAAAAAGTCTGAATTGTATTTCTCTTAAAGAAGAGGATTGCTATGTACTGTGTTCAGTGATTTTGCCTGAAAAAGCTGAGTTTTTTGATTGTTCTAATGCCTTTCAGGTAATTGAAGGCTGCCCACTTGGATTTGGATATAATGAGGTGGAAGGTAAATGCGAAAGAGTTAGTTTCTTTTCTTATGAAAAACCAGTTATCCAAATCACTAAAAAAAGTGATGGTAAAGTGCTTTCATTGAAGGAATGGCGAAAGGTGGATTGTGAGGAATAAATTATTCAATTTTACCCAATCAAATACCCAAATTCTCTCAATCGTTTCTTAAAAGCAGCTAACTGTTTCTTTTCCACCAAAATCCGATAACCTTCTGCTTTAGTACAGAGGGATTTTAGTTTTTCATCTCTAGCGATGATTTGGATGAGGGATTGATTATCCATAGGGATTTGGAAAACAGTGATATTCGCTACCTTTTTGAAAGGATCTATCTTGCCGTTCAGTTCCTTGAAAAAATCCAACCAATTGGGCGGCAACTTATCGGTTACCGTTTGTTTGAATAGATTGATTTTGTTCTCTAAATCTTTTTTTGTTTTACATTCCTTTAAGAAAAAAGTATAATCTGTTCTATATCTATTGGGCGTGATTTGTTCTGCATATGGTGCTAGAATCACATCTGCAGTCGTATCATTTTTATCTGTGATGATAGTCAATGAATCCTTGGAAAGTTCTATGCTGGATTTGTTGAGAGCAGTGCTACTTTCATAGGTTTTGATTTTATCAGTTACATATGCTCCTAATGCTGTAAGTCGCACATATTTCAATTCATCATAAGACGAAAATGCGGACTCTCCCAATTGTAATAAATCTGGTTCATTATAGGCCAAATCCAATATTCCCAATGCTCCAAAAAGAAACAGTGATCCATTGATTAAAGGGCTTACGATGGCATCATGATACGTTTCCGAATCGATATAATTCTTTTCTGTGTACCCTTTTTGTTTTTTTGCATAATAGAGTTTGTTCCTTGCAGTTCCTTCTTGTACTATGGCTACATCCAGAAAATTATAAGTGATAAAATCATTGATATTTTCTATGGAAATCCATTCGCCAGCTGGCAATGCTTTCAAGATATACATCATGGAATGTTCCACACTACTATTGGTATAATAATCATCCAAATAACCAGTTCCTGACAAGTGTGTAAATAGGCATTGAAAGGTTTCGTATTTTGGGATAAAATCTGCTATAATGAGTTTTTTTACCACATCATGAGGCATAGTAATATTGAAACTTTTTCTAATGTTTCCAATAATTCCAGCGATGAGTCTTGTTCTTAATAATACCAAATCCTTAAACTCAGAATCAGGATAAAATGACTTCAGTTTCAGTATCCGTTGCATCTTTCCTAAAGTGCTCAGAGCAGGTTTTCCTTTTGCACTATATTTGATTTGTCCCTGTTGATAATATGCCAATACTCGAGGTATTTCTAATGCAATATCTTGTTCTCCTGTGGTATATTGACGATAGGTTTTTTCGATGGTTTTTAGCCCATTCAGTTTGGCACTTTCTGGCATTTCGTAATAACCGAATAGCAGCCTTTTCATAGGACCAGAAATGCCAAGGTTATATCCTCTTATTTCATGATTGTAATAATAATCATTCTCAGTAGCCATTAGGAATAATGAAAACATGGGAATAGGTGTGTAATGCACCTGTTTTTTGTTTCCCCAATAAGTTACATATTCTGAGGTAGATATAGTAACACCAAACTTATTCAAAATATCATCCTGATGGATGACGTTATTCATCCAAAGCATTCCATCTATTAGAATAATAAGTTCCTTTGGTGCGTATTTTCTAAAAAGATTAAAGGCTTCCTCATTATAAAAAGGAGCGACCAACATATCTAACAATAAGGATTTTCTAGGATTTTTACTCATTAGGATACTTCTATCCAATGGCACGCCCACTTTCTTCAAAGTATCAAAATGCTTTTGTACGAATGGCATAATTACAGGTTGAAGCTTGCTGTAAAGATGATCCTTATTCAGATTGCTATCATAAAAACTCTTAAACTCCTTTATTTTTACTGAATGCTTCATAATATTTTTAATCGTTATGTGATTTTGTTTGGTAAGACGCAAAATATTGCGTCTCTACATTTTTCGGTGGTAAAAAATGTATGTGCGTGTCTGTCACTATTCACTCTTTCATTTTTGATTATTCACTTCTTGTGCTATCATTAATAAAATTAGGACAACATAAAATTAATATCATCTTCCGAAAGTGACTTCATCGCTGCACCATCAGCAGAAATCACATTGTCGAACATCTCCTTTTTTACTTCCTGTAATTGCAATATTTTTTCTTCAATACTTCCTTCTGTAATCAGCTTATAAGCCAACACCTTATTTTTTTGTCCCATCCTGTGAGCTCGATCTATCGCTTGATTTTCAGCAGCTACATTCCACCAAGGATCAAAGATAAAAATGGTATCAGCAGCAGTTAGATTCAGTCCTGTACCTCCTGTTTTTAAGGTCATGATGAATGCTTTGCAATTAGGATCGTTTTGGAATTTTTGCACTAAAGATTGTCTATCTCGTGTGGCTCCAGTCATGCTCACATAGTCGATTCCCATTTCATTGAGTTGCTTAGAAATGAGATCTATAGTGGTTAGGAAATTCACGAAAACAAGTGCTTTATGTCCATTGGCAACAGTTTCTATGAGTCTTTCTTGTAGCAATTCTACTTTTGGAGAAGCGATTTTGCCTTCACTATAGTTTTCTGGAACAGAAGCGATTTGTCTGAGTTCGTTCAGTGCTTGGAATACGAAAAATTTCGATGCAGCAATCCCTTTGGTAGCGATTTGTGCCTTGATCATGGTTTGATAAAAAGCCCTTCTTTGTT
>JBNMOV010000152.1:0-9937 GCA_051275765.1 Maribacter sp.
TACAGGCAATACTCCACCTCCAGCACCTGGACTAAAACCAGAAAACCCTGTATTGACAGAATCCGTATAAGCATAGTCAGCACCAAAGGAAGTTTCATAGATAGAAAAGAGTGTAGCAGCAGTTGCTGTACTTAAATTGGTCGCAGATTTGAATAATAAAAAACCGCCTGCTCCATAATCTAAATCATTATCATTGATGAAACCATCTCTTTCCACAGCACTATAATACAAGGTTAGATTGTATGATCCTGATAAATTATTAGTAGTGGGTGTAATAAGGAAATTCTTATCAAAGATGCGATTATCAGCACCAATATTTTGGAAAGATGTTCCAGCTCTATCTACTTGTACAGTCGTACAACCATAATAATGTGAAGAAGTATTTTCTATAGTACACATGATATTTCCTGTATTAGGTTCATAAAAATGTACCGTTTCATTTGGGCCTAAGTCCTCCTCTGTAGAAATAATATTGGACTGAACTTCCAAGGAAGAACTTCCTGTAATCTGGACATTATCAATTGCCATACCATAAAACCAACTACCTCCATCGTTGTATTGGAAGGCGATTTTTACATTAGATTCACCATTATACGCACTTAAATCTACTGTAATCCCAGTTTGCCAAGGAGTCTAATATACTCCACGTACTAATATTAGTAATACTATGTACAGAATTAGACCAAGTCATCCCTCCATCAATAGATACCAACACTGCGGCAGACTCTACATTAATATTAGAAAAACTATGATCGAATGTCAGCGTAGCATTGGTAATCGTAGAGAAATCCATCACGGGTGTAATTAATTTGGCATCTGACAAATCACAATTACAGAAGTCGTCAGAAATAAAGGCAAAGTCAGTATTATTTCCTGTAACAGACCAATAAGTAGATGCTCCTGCATTCCCTTGAACAAATTGATCAGTTCCAGAACTTGTACTGGTGAATGTTCCCATTCCTGATTTAAAATCAAAATCAATGAAGGTAAGATTAGATGCAGGCAGCGGAATTCGATCTATATCCATTATGGTTATGGTATGAATTTGATTAACACTACCAACGATGGCATCACCACTATTAGCATTGATAATATAATCGTCTCATTAGATTCAATTTCAGCATCATCGTAAATCCTAACGATAAAATCTTGGGATAGAGTAGCACCCGAAAAGATAAGACTGCCAGTTGTGAAAATATCATAATCTTCTCCAACTTTTGCAGTTCCTGTTTGTTCCTTGATCTATAATATTTATATCAGCTCCTACGCTTGCTGCCACACGAATGATGACAGAAACGGGATAATCTTGATAATCCTTACAAGCATTCTCTGTCGTTGTAGCTTCCTCATTGGCTGTTGAAGTTCCAGCAAGAAAGGCTACTTTCTGGAATAGCAGAGGGATCATAAGCACCATCTAAAACATCCAGCCCCGTATTACTTGGATCAAGCCAAGCATCAAGTCGTCTTCTGTTATCCGCAGCATTATTATTGGTCCACGAAACGGAAATCTTACCATATCTACCTAATGGACTACCTCATAAATTTCGATACGCCCAAGATTTGTACTTATCAGCTTCTGTGTCGTTCCAAAAATACTCATTACGCTACGGCGTAACTCCGTTTTTTGTGCCTAACAAAAACTAATAATTACGGCAGCTTAACATCCCTTTACTTATGAGTTAATCCACTAGGTCATTAGCTGGAGCTGAACAGTTCAGGGCACTACCACCGAAAAGTTGACCAATCACTCTTCCATTACTTCGAAACAGTGGTGAGCCAGACGATCCACCTTCTGTAACACTATGTCCATTCGCTGTAGGGTCCCAGAATAATTCCCAATAACTACCAACAGATGATGGAGAAACACTGTGTGTTGATATTTTCTTGATGTATCCAGAAGGATGATGGATTCCCTTACCTCCTATACCAGTGTTTCCGGATCTATCCCAACCATTGAAATGAACATCATAGTCATCGCTAGGATCTGTACCATCTATACGAAGTAAAGCGAAATCAGATGGGGCATCATTGGCAACTACTATCGCTCCAGAAGAAGTCTGATTCAAAGGTGCAGTACCAGTATCCGCACAAGCTATTCTTTCATAATTTCAATAAAAGACAATATTCGCATTTGGTGCAGTGATCGCATCATAAGTACCATCTATACAATGGTCTGCAGTAAGAAAATAGGGCGTACAATCGTTATCTGTATTATTCACTAGAGAACCAGTACAAAGACCACCTCCGTTGATAACAATTCTAGCCACTCCTTTTTTATGATCCTGCCAGATACCATCACCTTTAGGAGAACAATTTACATTGACTTGGCAACCTCCTGATTCATCAATTCTATTGATATTTTCATCCCATCCTCGATAACCATGTGCTACTTGGGAGATTTCAAGTGTACCCTGTCCAAGACTTTTCGCAGATTCATAATATTCTACGGTTAGGTAATCATCATGGATTAGGGCTGTAGCCAAAGAACGACTTTCCTTATTATTATGAGAACTGAATGCACCAATAATTTGGGTTTTATTTCTTATTATAAATAAATAACTTCGATCCTTTTGGAAGATAGATATTACCAAAAATTAAATTCATATTCAATGCTCCTGGACAACTGATGTCAAGCCTCCATAACCTACCACCATCTGGTAAATCTTCCCAAACTCCTTCTGATGTAGCATTCAAGCTAATTGGAAAAGTTTGGGCGAATCTATATAATCCATCAAACTGGTCATTTACTCGATCTTCCAACTCTAATTGAATCAAATCAACAGCTGGCATAGTGACTAAAGGAATATCCTGAAGCAAATTAATACGTTTAGAACTCAAAGGCTCTCCTCCTATGCTGACTTGTACATTTGAAATAAAAAAAGACAACATGAAAATAATCGATAGAGAGATTCTTTTAAGAGCAACTATTTTTTGAGTACAAGATATTTATCATTTGTAATATGATCGGTTTAGAATATGTTAGAAATTTAGTCATCGAGCCTAATGAATAGCACTTTTCTACTTATACCTAGCGGTATTCGCTTTACAGACCATCACTAATAACAATTGTCTGATTTTCAGTAGCTACGAATTTCTGGCAATCCGAAAACCACTTAATCTTCAGTATATATGGTATTAAAAAACGGAATTAGCTGCTTAAACTACCACCTAGTTTCAATCACAATGGAAGCAAGAAATAGTTCATTATCACCTCAAAACTAGTCCACTAAAATATACTTAGTAAAATTGATAAATCTTTGTATCTGGTGCCAAAAATAGGTTAAAATTATTATACTTACCTATCAACCTTTTTCAGACTAAGGCAGGACTTTAAAGTTTAACACTTAACATTATTATTACTAGAGATCGGAAAATTAATCAATTGAATCACGAAAGCGTCAAAGCGTTAATTAACGATTACGTTACGTAAATCATTTCCTATATTAAGCATTATGTTCTAAAGGAAAAGTTTTGGATTCTCTTTTTATAAAATCCATTCACCATGATGTCTAATAAATAAAGAGCATTAAAATTCGTAAATGATGAAGGGTAGGTCTGATGGGTAAAGTCACTTGAAGTTCTGTTCAGGGCAACACAAGAATAGTTTTAATTCATGCTTCCCTATTCAAAGAATAGTCAAATGAATTAATATTTTGGACCGTTTTCGTTATAAAATAAGATTTAGTTCTTGTTACCTATCTGATTGTAAATAATAATTGTTCTAAAATACTGAATGTTCCTAGCACAACTAACAAAGCGTTAATTAACGATTGCGTTATGATATTATCTTTTCAACTTAGACTCACAAGCCAAATTATTAAATAACCAGGTTGCACCTTAAGGTTTTAGAGCCTTTCGTAGCTATATACTTTACAAATATATCAGTATTGCATCTTATAAGTAAAAATACCCTAAAGCACACTTAAAATAGCTCCAGCATGGTTTTAAGTCCTAAAATTAAAATGCTTTTCCATTTTAATATTCAAACATAGCTCAAAACACGTAACGCTTTAACGATTGCGTTACTATATAAGGTTTTTGCTTTACATAAATTATTAGTTTAGAGAGCATATATATTTCATAACGCAATAGTTAAAACGTTAATTAACGATTGCGTTACAAGATGATTTGGTAGCATATTTATTCATGTTGTCAGTACTAATTTTTTAAAACCTACCACTCCCCTACTAACGTTTTCGCTATTGCGTTACAAAAATTTGTCTTGGATTATTTAAGTAGTTTTTTAAATTTAGTTTTTGAATACAGCTGGATGGATACCTAAATATTTGATTCTTCCTTGAAATTTCATTCAATGTATCCCTAAAATTAGCTTTTGGAGATATTATCAGTTCAATTTTACTTGAAATTGAAACTTAAACTATGATAAAACAATCTGAATGAGCTACATTTGTAACGAAATCATTAATTAGTTAAAGCGTTAAAGCGTTACAATATGAATTTAGTCATAGGTGTTGTGTCCCAAAAAGGAGGAGTAGGCAAATCTACATTGAGTCGTTTCTTGGCTTGTGAATATGCTGCCAATGAATGGGAAGTAAAAATAGCAGATATGGATTTGTCACAAGGAACGTGCACCAATTGGAATGCTAAAAGACTCTCCAATGAAGTTAATCCAAGTGTTTCTGTCGAACAATTTTCTAGTGTTAAGCAAGCACTAAGTAAATCAAGCAATTTCGATTTGCTTATTTTTGATGGCGAACCTCATTCCACTACAAAAACATTGGATATCGCTAGGGCAAGTGATTTGATTGTTATTCCTACAGGTATATCATTGGATGATTTGGAACCAACTATCAAATTGGCTCATGGTCTTAAAAAAAGTGGCATTCCAAAGAATAAAATACATATAGCCTTATTGAAAGTAGGGGATAGCAAGGTAGAAATACAAGAAGCCAAAGAATATATCAATGAGAGTGGCTATTTTCTTCTAGATGGTGAAATCAAGCAAAGAACAGCGATAAGAAGAGCGATGGATGAAGGAAAAAGTGCTAAAGAAACAGTTTATAAATCTATCAACAATGAAGTTGATCAAATTATTAATTCTATTGTAAAAAGGGTAAGTGAACTACAAGAATAAATCCGAATATTATGGCTAAGATATCAAAACCAAGTAGAAAAAAAGGGAAGGGACTTCCTCCTAAAGATGAAGTTACAGTAACACATAACTTAATTAAAAGCCCAAAAAGTGAAGTGACCACACTTAATTTTAGGGTTCCTAAGGACTTTAAAAAGCAGTTCAAACAATTTGCCTTTGACCATGATATTACAATGGTAGAGCTTTTAATGAAATCATTCAGAAGTTATAATAGTAACGAAATAACGAAATAACGTTTTCGTTACAACCTAAAAAATTATATTTTTTAAGGAACTAGGCAATTAATAACCTATACAAAATGACACCAGATTCTTTTCTTTTGGCGATTTATAAATTTTTAGTATAGCCACAACTACAGTAAGAATTTATAAAGAAGACAAAAGGAAAAAGGACAAGTTAGGTGCGTAGGTTATTATTTTCTTGTTCTCTAAGTAAACTAAGACGAGTAATTCCATTAAAAAAATGGAAGGTGTATGCAAAAGGGGCATTAATATGTGATAACTCTTAAAAGTGTATATTTTATAGTTTTCAAATATTTGATGGAAGATAAAAGCTTTATTTACTATCAAAAAATGGAGGAATCAAAAAAAAATGCGTAAGGTGTATGTTTTATGGGAGCGCAGCTTATTTATTCTACTTATATTAAATAATTAGGTCGAAAAAACTTATAAAGTTGCTTGAATTTTCTACTTATGTGTAGTTAGCTGCTACTTGTTATGTGTTTGAGATAAAGATCACCCATTTTTTATACACCTTTCGTAATTATAATTAGTTGTTTTTTATATAATTAACTGATTATTAATAATTTAAATAAAAAAAGCAACAAGGAGGGAGTTCTTTGTTGTTTTTTTTATTTATTAATGTTTATTGTTTAGAGTATGCTTTAATATCTTGATAATCAGTTTTTTATGAATATATAGGTGTATGTTTTATGGGAATAAAGTGTATGTCTTGTGGGTTAAAGGTGTATATTTTATGGGAAGGAGGTGTATGTTTTATGGGCTAGAGGTGTACGTTTCGTGGGACAAGGTGTATGCTCTGTTTTTTATATACACCTTATTGTTTTATTATTGCAATATAAATTAATAGCTCATGACGGAATTGAATTATCGAAACAAACTTATAGTAAAATCCAATAGTCTTATAGAAAGTAAGTATCATCTTTCTGTGAGAGAACAAAAATTTTTGATTTATTTGGCTTCTTTGGTTAAAAAAGATGATAAGAATTTTGAATATACGAGTGTTCGAATTAAGGATATAGAATCAGCACTTAAAGCAGGTGGAGATTCGAAATGGGGGAGTATCTATGAAGTGGTAAGGGAGATTGTTCTTAATATTAATAAGAAACCGATTAGTATCCGTAAGGAAGATGGAGGATGGGTTATTATCAATTGGTTTGCATCTGTAGAGGCAAGTCCATCAGAGGGGATTGTGACATTTGAATTATCAAACATTATCAAATCCAAGTTGGTGATGTTGAACGAATACTTTACCAAGTATAAATTTGGTAATATTCTTGCATTGAGGAGTGGTTATTCTATTCGTATATATGAGTTGTTGAAACTGAATCAATACAAACATCAGATTACTTATGATTTGGATTTTTTTAGAGAATTGATTGGAGTGTCCTATCAGGATGAGAATCGAAAAATGGTACATAAATATCCAGAATATAAAGCATTTAAAAGAAGCATTATTAATCATGCTAAAGAGGAGTTGAAAAGAGAAACAGACATTTATTTTGAAATCAAGGAAACGAGGGCGAATCGAAAAGTTAAAAGTCTCACTTTTTATGTTTTTAAGAATGATGTGGAAAAAATTAAAACCCAACATGAGTTGTTTGTAGATAACCAGCCAGAAGAGGAGGTGGAGGATAAATTTGAATATGATAATGATATTATCCATGATTTTTTGAAAATAGGTTTGACCATGCCTAAAGCCAAAAAGTTGTATAGTGAAGGGTTTAATAATATAGAAGATGTTGAAATTCGTAAGCATATCGTAAATAATAGCAGATTGTTAGATGAATACCTGAAGGAAAAAATTGATTATGTCAATGGTCAGTTAAAGAAAGGTAAAGTGCTGAATCCTCCAGGATTACTGATTAAGGCAATTAAGGAAAATTATGGTAGCAAAGAAGCAGAACGTAAACGAAAAATAAAGGGACAGCGAAAAATTCAAAGAGAGAAAGAAGCATTGAAGGCTATACAGGGAAAAGAATTGGATGCCAAACAATCTAAGATTATCAAAAGAGAAATGGCGATTATTCATGAGCTAATTAATGGTAAAGAGTTATTTTTGGAAAAACTGTTGGCTAATGAATCATATAAACTTTGGAAAGGGTATGATAGTAATTTTTCTATTAAGGAGAATTTTAATAATTCTAATCCAGCCTTGCCATTTAAGTATAAGGTAATAGCCAAAATCAAGAAGACATATCCTAAAAAGTTTGAATTATTGGAAAAGGATAGGCTAGTGGCAAATCAAATGAAAAAGAAGATAGAATTATTATAAATCATTATTATTATCCAATAATTTAGCTAAACTAGGTGGAGGAGTGGTTAATAAAACCTGCATTTGGTAAATGGCAATTTCATTGAGTTTTTCCAAGCGTTCATCTTGGCTCAGACCTTCCTTGATAAATTGGGCATTATGACTTTCTAGATTAGCTAAAACCACGAGTTGTTCGCCAGAAGAATGATCTCGTATATTGCCTTTCTTTTTTGGATACTGGATCCGCCATTCCTTGGCTGTCATTCCAAAAAGAGCCACATTTAACAAATCCAATTCACTAGCGAATGTATATCCTTTCACTTTAGGCAAGTCCCTTAATCGTCTTGGAATAAGCTGCTGACTAATAGTTTCTGTATGGATTTTATGATTGATCTTAGAAAGCGTACGTTTGATATTCCAATCTAAGGTTTCTTGCTGCTCTAAAGATTCTATTTCCTTTAATCGTTGGAATTCCTTGATCAAATATACTTGGAACTCTGGACTGAGCCAATAGCAGAAATTGATGGCAATGTCTTTATGAGCAAAAGTTCCACCTCCGTATCGTCCAGATTTGGAGATGATGCCATTTGCTCCAGTCAATTCTATCCAACGTTTGGGTGTAAGGGAAAATGGCTTATCGAAAAAGTCATTTTTAAAGGTGCGGAATCCCGCACGGTTAAAATTCGTATTATGCAAAGCCTCCCAAACGCCTAAATATTTAATAGTATTTTGAGTACTCATCCAGTTACGAATAACAAAACGAGGTTCATCATTAGCTTGTTTTGCAATGTCAGTCAAAGAAATATATTCCTCCTTATTCATCAATAACATACTGATGTCTGCTCCCTCAACTGTAATGATGCTTTTCTTTTTTGCCATAAGGATTTATAAGAATGAATGGCAAAGGTATAGCTTTTAGTATGAATAATTATAAAGCAAAACAAGAATACTACTCATTTATTATTTTATTCAGATTTTATTATAAATGAGTATTTTAATATACTGTCCATCACTATCAAAACAAAGCAAGAATCCTTTGAAAATAAGAAGGAAGTCCAACACCTAAACTCGAGGAATAAATAGTAATAGGTAATGTCTAAAATATATCTTATTTTTGCTCTCAATCTAATTAATTAATTATGGGATTGTTTTCAATTTTTGGAAAAAAGCAGCAGAATATCAATTACTCCTTCCTTAAAACGGATATGCATTCCCATCTTTTGCCTAGCATCGATGATGGATCAAAGAGTATGGAGGATTCTATTTCTATGATCAAGGGATTAGTCAACCTAGGCTATGAAAAAATCATTACCACTCCTCATATCATGGGCGATTATTATCCCAATACGCCAGAAATTATTCGTTCCAAAGTTGCTGTATTGAATCAGGCATTGAATGAGCAAGGTGTCAATATCCAAATCGAAGCAGCAGCAGAATATTTCTTAGATGGGTTTTTCGAGGAATTATTAGAAAATGATGTGGAATTACTCACTTTTTCTGATAATTGTCTTTTGGTAGAATTTTCTACATTCGCTATGCCTGCCAATGCTTTCAATCTCATTTTTCAACTCCAAACTAAAGGCTATAAAGTCATTCTAGCACATCCAGAACGATATGTCTATCTAGCGAATCAGTTTGAGCAATTTGAACAATTCAAATCGCAAGGCTGTCTTTTTCAAGCCAATCTACTTTCCTTAGCTGGACATTATGGTTCAGAACAAAAAAAACTAGGTCTCAAGATGTTAAAGGCAGGAATGATTGATTATTTAGGAACAGATCTGCACAGACAAGGACATTTACCAAAATTAGGGATGATTGATAAGAAAATTCAAAAGACTTACTTTAAGAAAGGTATTTTTAGAAATGCGGAATTATAAACTTATCTCAAGAAGAATTTAATCTCATCTACCTCTTTCTTTACCACCAATCCAGCCATCAAATTTACTTCTACCTCAAAGGAAAACAAACGCCATTCTTTCACTTCTTCCATTCCCCATCGAATAGCTATCATCTCCACATCTTCCATTTCCAAAACACTTACTTCAAAGCTATCCAAAGCCAAACTCAAACCCTCTCCATGAGCTTTGATAAATGCTTCTTTTCTCGTCCAACATCTGAAAAAAGCAGGAAATTGTTCTGCATAAGGTAGAGATAAAACTGTTTTGGATTCATTAGAAGAAAAGAACCTAGCTGCTAATTTCTGCACATCAATTTCCTTATTCACAGGTTCTAAATCCACTCCTATATCTGCATCATGAGTAAAAGCAAGTAATCCTATTCCTTTGGAATGAGAAACATTGAATTGGAGATTCAAATGGTTATTAAAAAATG
>JBNMOV010000153.1:0-9905 GCA_051275765.1 Maribacter sp.
AAAACATAAAACCCTCAAAACCTTCATAACTTAACTAAACCTTCTGTATCTTTGCAGCAAAATAAGAATACATCGTGACTTTCAAGGATTTAAACTTACATAAACCGTTGCTACGTGCCTTAGATGAACTAGGCTTCGTGACACCTACGCCTATACAGGCAGAAGCATTTTCTGTGATCATGTCTGGGAAAGACGTGGTGGGCGTAGCACAGACAGGAACAGGAAAAACCTTTGGTTACCTCTTGCCTATTCTTCGTCTATTGAAATTTTCTAATCAAATTCCGCCTAGAGTGATCATTCTGGTGCCTACTCGTGAACTAGTTTTGCAGGTAGTGGACGAGGCACAAAAACTCGCAACTTACCTAAATCTTAGGATTGAAGGGGTGTATGGAGGTACGAATATCAATACGCAAAAGCAAAAAGTCTATGATGGTTTGGATATCATCGTAGGTACGCCGGGGCGTTTGATGGATTTGTGTTTGAATGGATCATTGAAGCTGAAGTACGTAAAACAACTGGTGATAGATGAAGTGGATGAGATGTTCGATTTGGGTTTTAAACCACAATTGGAACGGATCATAGACTTACTACCAGATAAGCGTAAAAATCTCATGTTCTCAGCTACGATGCCAGAGGAAATAGAGAAGTTTATCAATGAATATTTTAAATCTCCCGTTAAAATAGAAATTGCTCCGCATGGTACGCCACTAGAACGAATCGAACAAAAGGGATATCATGTACCTAATTTTTATACGAAGGTAAATATGATGAATCATCTTCTAAAAGAAGATGAAACGATTACCAAGGCACTTATTTTTACTGGAAGTAAGAAATTGGCGGATCGATTGTATGAAAAAATGTGTTTTTCATTTCCTGGGCAATTTGGTATTTTACACTCTAATAAGTCGCAAAATTTCAGGATTCGTAACTTGGAACGTTTTGCAGAAGGGGAGTCTCGTTGTTTGATTACCACAGACATTATGTCTAGGGGAATGGATATTACGGATGTAAGTCACGTAATCAATTTTGATACACCAAATACAGCGTCCAATTATATTCACCGTATCGGACGAACGGGTAGGGCAGATAAATTTGGTATTTCTATTACATTTATTAATGATGTAGAAAAGGCTTATCAGGAAGAAATCGAAGAACTGATGGGAATGCCTATTCCTATGTTAGAGATGCCAGAGGAAATAGAAATTTCTACTGTTTTTACAGATGAAGAGAGACCTCGTTCAGGGATTAATCGCAAGAACTATTTAGGAAGACACGAATTAAAAGATTCGCAAGGAGCATTCCACGAAAAAAAGGATAAGAATAAGAAAGTCAATTTAGGTGGTAAATATAGACGTACGCCTAAAAAGGTTAAAACGCTCAACAGAGGTAGATTAAGACAACAAGCGAGAAAGAATAAGAAAGACAGTAAACTGTAGAGACGCGATGCTTCTCGTCTTGCCCAACAAAACCGCAAAAAGTAAAACCATGAGTTCAATAATTTATCATGTAACTACGCCAGATTATTTTGAGCAATTTCAAGGAGAGGATTCTTTTTATCCAGAAAGCTTGAGCGAGGAAGGATTTATTCATTGTAGTTATGAAAGACAATTGCCTAGAATATTTGAAAAATATTATAGTGGTGAAGACTATCTTGTTTTATTGAAAATAGATATACATAAACTAAAGGCAGAATTTAAAATAGAATTATCACTGTCAGTAGGGCAGGATTTTCCGCACGTTTATGGCGAAATAAATATGGATGCAGTGATTGAAATAATTAGTCAAAAAAATCCGTCATATAATGAATAATTAATAAAAAAGGTAGAGACGCGATGCTTCGCATCTTGCCAAATGAATGCACCGAAACTAAACTCCTAACAAACTCTAAAGAAAGACGAATTAAATAATAATTATTACAAGATTTAAATAACAGATTTTTATCTGAATATTTTTATATTTTAAAATCTAATTATCTATTTAATATGTTATCCAAATTATTATATTATTTAGTCATAAAGCCATTGTCCTTACTGCCATTGCCAGTAATGTATATTTTATCTGATATTATTTTTGTTATTTTATATCATTTAATTGGCTATAGAAAAAAAGTCGTATTAAATAATTTAAATAATTCATTTCCAAATAAAACGGAAAAAGAAATTAATCAGATCTCTAAGCAGTTTTATTCCCATTTTTTTGATATAATAGTAGAGAGTATTCACTTGTTTAGTATAAGCAAGGAAGAAGCCCTAAAACGCTGTAAATGCAGGAATCCTCAGCTATTAAATCATTATTTTGATAAAGGAAAAAGTATCGCATTAGGCTGTGGACACTTTAATAATTGGGAATTTGCAAGTGTAGTTTTCGACCTTCAAGTAAAACACAAAACTATAGGCATCTATACTTCACTTTCCAATGCTTTTTTAGATGAAAAATTACGAAAATCTAGAACTAAATATGGTGTAGTACTAGCATCTAAAAAAGAAATAAAAAGTATAGTAGAAGAAAATAAAGATCAACTTTCTGTCATTGTTTTTGGAACAGATCAAAATCCATCTAGTAAGTCAAAAAAATTATATTGGACAGAATTTTTAAATCAAGATACTGCAGTCAATTATGGACTGGAAAAATATGCTTTGGATTATGATATTCCAGTTGTATTTATGAAAATTGATAAAATAAAAAGAGGTTATTATGAATATGATTTTGAATTAATAACAGAAAATCCAAAAGATACAGCATACGGAGAAATTACAAATATACATACCCAAATATTAGAAAAACAAATAGAAGAAAATCCACAGTTTTGGTTGTGGACACATAAGAGATGGAAACGAAAAAAAGAGTAATCTTAATTAGCTTTTATCTCAAATAAAAATAATCCTGCTCGCTATCGAACAGGATTATTTTTATTTATACAATAGATTAAAAGTTTAAAACATTCTAAACTTCTAGTCAATTAATTCCTTTCCATACAATTCGACACCTACTTCATAATACTTATCTCCTTTCGTCCAAAATGGCTTAATAGGATCATTAGCAATAAATCTACCCGATAATAAGAACGAACGAATATACTTAAGTAAATAAGGGAAATCCATCGTTTCTACTTCATCGCCAGCTTGGTGATAATACTTATAAATTTCATCATCAAAAGCAGTAAAACCCATACTGAATGTAGGAGCAGGAATACCTTTTTCAGCGAAACTCACATTATCAGAACGATCGAAAAGATTTTGCTCTGGAGCAGGATCATCTATTGCTCTCAATCCGAATGCCTTACAAGCATCCATCATGTGTCTTTTAGCAGTAGTTCTACCTAATCCGAATACAGTCACCAATGAAGTATCATTATAACCTGCATTATCAATATTGAAGCAATAAGCAACCTGCTTCAATGGAAACGGTGGATTCTTAGCAAACCATTTAGAACCCAAAAGTCCTTTTTCCTCACCTGTAAATGAGATAAAAAGAGCAGAACGCTTAGTTGGATATTTAGAAAAATGCTCAGCAGCAGCGATGACGCCAGTCGTACCAATTGCATTATCTCTAGCACCATTATAAATGCTGTCACCTTCTGCATCTGGACGACCTATACCTATGTGATCATAATGAGCAGAATAAATGACATATTCATTCTTTAACTTAGGATCAGTTCCTTCTATTACTCCAACTACATTAGGAGTTGTGAAAGCATCTACCTCACGTCCTTCTACCTTGATAGTCAGTGTGTTTTTTCCTTTTTTACCTTTGGTTCGAAGTGTTTTGATGAAGTCCAAATTGGACGATCCTAACCAAAAATGAGGAAAATTATCGCCTTCATCAAATTCCAACTGAGAACCTTGTAAAAAAGGAATAATTTGTTTCCAAGGCATTTGGATACTCTGATAAATTTCTACTACTGCGAGAGCTCCGTTTGCTTTGGCCAATTTCTTTTTTGCATCTATTGCCATGAACCAATCTCTAGGAGAACCATCCTCGCCATTGCCACAGATAGCCAATACTATTTTGCCTTTGACATCCGTTTTTTCAAAATCTGCCTCAGTACCATAATTTACGAAGATATATTTGCCCTCTATCGTTCCATTATCGCCTTCTAACATCACGAAGTCAGTGCCATGTTCCACACTAGTTTTCTTGAAAGTCATCGATCCTCCTGTAGGTGGAGTTACTTTTCTCAATCCTACATGTTGAAAATAGCTATCCATGCCTGGTGCATGTTTTACGCCATATCTTACAAACTGAGCTTTAATATATTCCGCTGCAGCTCTTCCACCATCCGTATTTACATCTCTGCCTTTAAGAGCATCTGATGCCAAAAAGCCCATATGGGCTTTAATAATATTTTCAGAAGTGGTTTCTTCTACCATTTTCTGATCGCTTTGCCCTATGGATTGGAAACCCAAAAAGACGATAAAGCAAAGTAATAAATTGATTTTTTTCATGATGAACTTTGTTAATAATTAATGATTGGAGTGACTTTGGGATGAGAAATAAATAAACGCTACAACTTATAACGCAGGATTTTGCTTGCTAATAAGGCCAAAAACGCAGACATAGCCGTAGCTATGGCGAGTATTTTCAACGAAGTTAGCAAACAAAAAGACAAGTTAGAATGTAGCGTTTATTTGTTTCTCGTCCCTAATGATTATATGATTGAAAATATATTTACTTAATAATATTGACTATTATTTATGAATGGGGTTGCCCTTTTCGCAAAATTAATAATTATAAACACATCACAATACTCAACTCACTCATTAATTATACTAATCATTAATAAATTACTCATCAACCACGTCATTCAATAATGATCCATACTCATATACATATTCTTTCAAACTGACGCCAGTATTGGATGAGCGAGTTTCTTCTATAACGATCTGATTCTTATCATTGTATTCTACGAGTATCTCCATATTGAGATCTCCTCTTGCATTGAATTGCTGAATAACAGTATTATTGCCATTTTCGTCATATTCCCAAGTCGTTTTTTTGTACTGTTTAGTCATACGATCGGTTTCCTCTAGGCTGGCTGGTTTTTTATTATCTGTATAGCTGCGAACTTCAGAAGCTACGATTTCGCCTGCATGATTCTTAGTATAGCTTTCGATAATATTTCCCTCGTCATTCTTTTTATAATCAAAAGAACGTTTGAAATCAGCTTCGCCTTCCATCTTGGCATTGATCTGAGTCATATATCCATCCTTATTATAGGAGTAGGCAATTTTTTCTTCGATTTCTTCTCCTTTTTCATCATACTTAATATGTAGAATAGGGATGTATTTCTCGTTATATTGATAATATTCCTTTCCTTCGATTTTTCCATTCTCATCTTTTATGATAATGGTTTCATCCTGCTTTTCCTTATCCCTGATGAAAGTTTTGATCGTCAAAGAACCATCTGCATACCAAGTAGATTCCTCATCCATATAGTCATCTTCACCATAAGAAAACGAAACAGAATGAGAAACTTCATCATTTTCCGAGAAGTAATTGGATTGCAATACCTTATCCTCAATATAGCTGTGTGCTACTTTCTCATAGACACTACCATCTGGATAGAAAGCAATTTCCATCGTTATTCTCCCTTGCTCATCCAGTTCTCGATATTCTAACAAATACCTATTATCCTGAACTGTCGCAAAGACATACAGCTTTTTTAAATGCTTTTTATTTTCTTCCATAGAACTAAAAAATAAGTTATTCCCCTCCAACAACTATTCTCCTAGTATATTTTTTCTTTTCTTTTTTCTCAAGCGTCTTTTCTCCTCGTTCCTGACCTACAAAAAACACATCCCTTCTCCTCTATATGTATCTACTCTCTGTTCGATCTTTCCCTCACTCACTACAATTAACTCCTTAAAATGTTTACACAATTCTCCAGCTTTACTATGTCGCATAAAAATAGGATTTCCCAATTCCAATTTTTCATTTCCTTTATAAATAATAGGCGTTTGCACTTCTCCAGCCATTTCATCCTTGAGCAATTCTGCACCTTTTGGCAAATGTGGATGAGGAACTTTATCTATTCCAAAAGGACCAGAAGCCACATATCCACCTCCAAGGCAAGTATAAATATGCTCTTGTGGCTGCCTCACGATTTCTATGGCATATCCAGCGGCTGGCTTATGCTTGAATACTTTATAATTATCAAATAAATGAGAAGAAAAGAACCCAGATCCTACCGTTACTTCTGTTACACACTCTTCTTCACGAGTAGTTTCCAAACTTCCTGTTCCACCACCATTCACTACTTCTGGCTCATGACCATATTCCAAAGCCATATCGTACATAGCTTTCCTCCTTTTAGCAATTTCCTTGACAGATTTCCTTTTTAGAAAACGAACAATGCTATTCATCGCAGCCTTCCCTTTTATATTATCTCCTAATCCTGCTATCTGAGCCTCATATCCCATCAAAGCTCCTAATCTAAGGTGCTGACATGTTTTTAATTTTTCAAAAAAACGTTTGGCATCATCCAAACTATGCACAGAAGAACGATAAACCCCAAAATAAATGCCAGGGAATCGACTAGTCATATCCATATCTAGGCAGATAGGTATTTGTACTCCTTCAGCTTTAGCAATCTTATCTAATTGAGTTAAATGAGCATCTAAATCTGTCATTAAATAAATCGTCTTTCCTGATTTCAATGCAGGGATGATCGACTTTACTTGTTCTGGATGAAAAGTAGGGTAGGCGATCAATAAATCATCAAATCCTTCGTTAGCTAGCCAGACTGCTTCCTCAGCGGTATAGCACATAATACCTTGTAACTGTTCGGATTGTTCCAAAATATATCGCAATGCCCACTTACATCTCACGGACTTAGAAGCCACCCTGATTTTTTTCCTTCCAGAGCGTACTAATATGTCTTTTATATTTTGATCCAGTAAGTCTTTATCCAAATAAGCAAAGGGCATTTTCTCGCCTTTAAATAATTTGGAATAATAGGAATAGGTCATAAAGCAGTATTATAATATATTTGCAGTAGAATTTGGTAATAAGCAATTTCAGAACACTAAAGTAACAATTTCAATCACATAATTACTCAATTCTAAATTCCAATCATTAATCACTCAGTCATCAATAAATATCATGATACAAAGAATTCAATCCATTTTTCTTTTTTTAGCATCAGGATCAGCATTTTCATTATTTCTTAATCCTATGTCATTATTTGAAGTGGACAATAAAGCAGGTCTGAAGATAGATTCCCCATTGATAGATGGTGTTTTTAATATTTATGACAATGTTATAATGCTAGTAGTAGTGGTGCTTGCTGGACTTTTGGCTTTAGGAGCTATTTTTATGTTTAATAATAGAAAGCAGCAAATGATTTTGTCTAGGTTGGTTGTTGTATTATCTATTCTCATTGCTGTCTTATCTAGCATATTATTCTGGATGGACTTTCAATTATTGACAGGTAACACTAACATAGAAGGCGGATTTGGATTGCTTTCTCCAATTTTAACATTAGTATTTGCAATGTTAGCACTCCGTTTTATAGGTAAAGATGAAAAGCTAGTCCGTTCTATGGATAGATTACGATGATATTTTTGTAGTTTTAATCTGCACATCTCTTTTTCATTTGTTTTTTTAATATAAATAAATTTTTTTATATTAAAAAACCTTACAATTCTTACATTAAATGAGAATAAAACTAACATGGTGCATCTTTGCCATATTGATGCTATTCCAATCAGAAATTGAAGCTCAGGTAGGTATTAATATACTCTATCCTGATACGAGTGCTATACTTCATTTGGAGTCAGTAGATAGGGGATTATTATTTCCTAGAATGAATACTACACAAAGGGATGCCATTGTACAACCCAAGGCAGGTCTAATGGTTTATAATAATCAGGATAGCCTGATGCAGTATTTTAATGGTGTTTGCTGGTTGAATACTTTTATGAAACGTTGTGATGACTGTTTCTTCGATATTCAAGCAAGTAGTGTAGCAGATACGATAGATAGGGTAGTAGAGGATTCTGTTTCATTTACCATAGATATTACCCAAAATAATGGTAATCCTCAAAATATTGCTTTGGTAATAGCTTCTCAGCTACCTCCAGGCGTTACCTATTCTATCAGTCCCAATCCACAGTTTTCAACAGGAACAGTAACAGTTACTTTCTATGCGACACCTTTTGCACCAGCAGGTACTTATCCTATTGTTTTACAAGTGTTGTGTGGAGATCAAACTACGAATTTTATATATTCACTTACGCTTACACCCTGTTACGAAGTTTTTGCTAGTAATAGTACCAATAGTTATAGTGTATCATCGGATTTATATGCTACATATCCTAGTTTAAATAATAGTATTCCAGTTTGTGTAGTGTCTTATGTCAATACAGGTGTAACACTGACAAGTAATAGTTTTAATACAGCCGCTTACGGAACAGGAGATTTACATCCCAATTCCATAGTAGCTTTAGTAAATGAGGGAAATATCATTGGAAAAGGTGGAGACGGAGGAATAGCCTTTGATCCTGTCAATGGTTGGGATGGAGCTGGCGAAGATGGAGGCCCGGCAGTAAATTTATCAGTTAATACGACAGTAATCAATAATTTTAATATCTACGGAGGAGGTGGTGGAGGTAACTCTATGGCATTTGCTCTTACTTTTGACTTGAATCAGTTTGGTTCGCCTATTCCACTTCCTGTTATTGGTATCATGATAGGTGCTGGTGGTGGTGGTGGTGCTGGAGATGGTGCTGCAGGTAATATTCCCGTTATTATTGGACTGACTTATTATCAAGGTGGTACAGCAGCCACAGGAGGACAATTTGGAGTTCCAGGAGTAGGAGGTGTTCTGAATACACCAATAGACTTAAGCCAAGGACCCGCAGTTATTATTCTGAACCCATATGCACAAGGTGGTGATGGAGGAGATTATGGCTATCCAGGAACACAAGGTATTTTTGGTTTGACATTAAATATATCTGTAACCATCAATATTCCATTTGTAGGTCCTATTACGATTCCTGTTGTGCAAGGATTGAATATTCCTCTACCAATTCCTACACCAGCTGCAGGAGAAGGAGGTTTCGCTATTCAGCGAAATGGTAATGCTTGCAATATACCAGATAACTTATATAACAACTCCAATTTGAAAGGAAAGGTAGGCAATTAAAAACCAGTCCATTCTTATCATTTGAAATCAGAACTTATGACATCTTTAAAATATATATTGGGCATTTGTTTGTTGGTATTGCCAATAATAGCTTTTGCTCAATTTGAGGGAAAACTCGAAATGGAGACCAGCAATTCTACCAAAAAAGAGAATGCTTCATTGAACTGGTCTATAAAAAATGGAAAACACCATTTGGATATTCAGAGCAAATCTGATGAATATGCAATGGATTATGTTCTATTGGTGAATGAAGGAAAAAAAGAAGCTTGGTTTCTAACAGAAAACGAAAGTAATAAGGCTGCTTATGCTATTCCTTATGCCAATCTGAATAAAAGCGAGTTAGATATTCCGTTGAATAGTATCCTAAAAGATGCTGAATCTACTGAACGTATTGCTGGCTTTGATTGTAAAAAATATCAGATTATTTCTGGTACTGCCATTGTAGATTGCTGGATAAGCAATGATACAGGAATTACACATTCTGATTTCCCCTCTTTTATGAATACTGGCGACTTATTAGGTATTTTAAAATTAAATAAGATACAAGGTATTCCTTTGAAATTTGAAATTAAAAATACTTCCGGAGAATTGATTAATGGACAGTATATCAATAAGATAACAGCAAAACCCATTTCTGATAGTCAGTTTGAAGTACCATCAGATTATACCAAGAACGGTTCTAAGTAATCATTCAGATGAAAAAGTATCTGTCCATATTATTCCTTGCCTCTATTTCTTATTCGGCTTTTGCCCAATTAGG
>JBNMOV010000154.1:0-9887 GCA_051275765.1 Maribacter sp.
TTTTGGACATTCTGTTCATTCATCCTAAAAGGAAAAATATGAATAGGAATTTGTTCTTGCTGCTGATGGGCTATAGATGTGATGGTATAGAGTTCCTTGATGTTTTTATTGGTAATGGGAATGCAGGCTATGGTCATACAACCTCCATGAATATAAATATCGCTGCCAGGTTGTAAGGTGTCACCTAGTATTTTGTCAGAATTATTGGGATAGTTGATGCCTAGTGAGAGATGAAAATTACTGAGTGGATTATAAACATTGACATGATACAGCCCTTCTGGAATTTGGTAATCGCCTTCTTTTCGTTTTGGACCTAGTTTTCCACTGGATCTACAGAAGTCATATGATTTGAAAAAGACAAACTGTTCTTGTGTTTTTCCCTTGACCCATACTTCCAGTTTTTGCTCGTATTTGAATGCCCTTAAAAATATTTCTACGTGTTTTATCTGAATACCTTTTTTATGGAGTCCTTTTTGAAGGATAGGATAGTGCAGATTATATGCTGCTTCATCTCTAGGAATATATTGAACGGGGATATGTTGAATAGGTATATTTTCTTTCTTTTTACAATTACTAAATAGTAATATAATTGCGACAATAAAAAAGAATGTATTTAAACAGTTAAGTGTCATTGAAGTGTTGTTGATCTTACGAATTTTAGAAAGTGTTTCGTTTTTAAAATGGGATAAAGCTCTTTTTTATTGTTAGAGCTAGAATAAAAAATAATTTTCATTTTTGTTCTTCATAATTTTGAATATATTTGATTATAACGTATTCAGAATATACCAAAAATCTGATTTTTTAAGCTAAAATTTATTTAAAGATTACTCACTTCGTTGTGCCAAGTTTCTTTTGGAATTTCTGCCTTCTGGTGGACTCAGGCAAATGCTGCCAGATATATACTGAGAATTAATTGGTTTTCGGATTGTTAAAAATTCATAGCTTCTGAAAATCAAGCAATTGCTACTAACGTTGGTCTGTAAAGCGAATACCGCTAGGTATAGATAGTATTATGAGTGATCTTTAATGTATATATTTATGGAGGAATATGAAAGAGTACAAGTTAATCAAGTAGTTCTACGGAGAAAATAGAACTAAAAGAAGTGGCGTTTTATTTGTCTAATAATACTGTTTTGAATTTCATAGGATTTAGTTGTAATGAAGTGAAGCAAATGTTAATAGCGGATAAAGTCCAAAACTATAAAGATTTTATGCTCTATCATTATAAATTACATACTAGGAGTGATGAACTATATGAGTATTTTCAGAATTGGTCTAAGTTACTTGGGATTGATTATAAGGAATGGACTAACTTCAATTATTGATAACTAGTACCTGCATTTTTTGCCTAGTATTTACTCAAATTTTTAAGTAAATCTAATGTAACATTGTAAATTAAATTTGGTATAATATACTCTAATCACGCAACGATAAATCAGTTTAATTCGTGTGATCGGATAATGGCTAATATCGTTATCTGGATTTTTATTAATAACAATCAGCAAATTCAATCTCTATTATGAGAACGGTTCATACACTATTACTTTTTCTTTGGATACCTATGTTATCCGCACAGAATTTTGATGACTATAAATGGGAATTATTTAATACCTCCAATACGATATTGAAAAGTGATCACATTCGTGAAATCTTTTTCGATGTAGATGGTGATACTTGGGTCACGACAGAAAACCAAGGCTTCTATAAATATAATGGCAAGACATGGATGAGTTTTCCTTTTCCTTCAGATTGGAAACAGGATGGTTGGCTCAATTCTATCTTTCAAGATAGTAAAGGGAAGTTTTGGATATCTGGCTATGATGGTTATCTCATCACTTTTGAACCTAGTAAAATGAAGTGGGATAAAATTCCTTTTCCACATGGACAACCTTGGTTTATGGCAGGGAATGAAGTAGATGTTATGCTGATTAGTGTGCGAACAAACTCTGAAAAAGGAATGCTGTATCAGGTGAAAGATGGAAAATTTACTTTGTTGGAAAATAAGCTGGAAGATCCATTGAGTATAACGATACAGCCCAATGGAGATGCTTGGGTTTGTTACAGGAAAGGAGCATTTAAGCATAAAATGAATCCAGATGGCGGCTACACTAAAAAAACAGGAGAAAAACTGGGAGATAATCTATATCAGATTGTCAAGGATCAGCAAGGGAAGCTTTGGGCATCATCATCCAATACTTTGCATCTGCATGAATATCGCGGTGGAGGATATTGGCGAGAGATTGAGATAAATCCAGAAGAAATTTCCTATAAATTGAGAGAAACCTGGCGATATACGATACATAATCTGATGGTTTTACCAGATAATAGATTGCTTATTACGACACAATTTCAAGCAAGCATAGCTATATATGATCGCGAAAAATGGTATCCCTATAAAATTCCATTGGAAACGACTAATGATGGTATCGAAAGAATAAGGCTGGCACCTAATGGTGATATTTGGTGTGCGACTTGGGCAAATGGGGTAGCAGTATTTAGGTCAGGTAATAATGAAGTAGAAGAAAAAATAAAAGAAGATCCATTCGCTAATATAATAGCAGCAGAAAAGCCCGCTGTTAAAAAAAGTAAGCAACCAACGAGCCGTCCAAAAAGGATAAGGTACATTAAGAAAGAGAAACCTGTGGTAATAGATAAATGGACGAAGCCAGTCGCAGAAAATACTCCGATACTATATATATCAGATCCCACTAGAATCGCTCAAACTTGGCGAACTTTATATGTTAATACATCTGAAATTACCATAGAAATTAAGGATTATCAGCAAGTGGATGGAGATACGGTTTCCTTATATTTTAATGGTGAACTTATTCTAAATGAAGCATTGATGACGACAGAGGCTAAACGCTTTAAACTCCAACTTAAAAAAGGTCAAAACGAAGTATTAATGTACGCTCATAATCTAGGAACAACGCCTCCTAATACAGTTTCGTTGACAGTTATAGAAGAAGGTTATTCAAAGAAAATAAAAGTAAATTCTGATTTGAACAAATGCGGACGAGTGCTGATTGATTATGTTGAGAAGTAGCTAAATAATGACGATAGACTAAAAAACACGACCATTCAGAACATAGGAAAGGGAATTTGGAAAGCCATTGGAGGATTACAAATATGATAATTCTGTTGAATTTCTTACAGATGTCATACTGGCATCAGGAAAAAATATGGAAGGAATTCCTATTGAAATTACAACGGGTGGTGCAATCTTTGAATAAGCACAAACCAATAACAAAGCAGCATTGGCAAAAGCTAAAAACTACATGTCTAAAGGAGGTAATGATCCATTGACGATCTATAAAGTACAATAATAGAACTTATGATGTTTTTATTCGTATCAGACAAACTACTCAATATGAATGAGAAATCACATTTTTTCCAAATAGAGTAAATGAAATAATGGAAACGAGAGCTATAAAAGGTACTTGTGGTTGCTAATAAGTAGATGATTATATTTTGAGATAAAATATTGATTATTAAAAATTTATCTCAAAAGTAAACAACTCCTAATAATTAAATTTGACCTACCTAACTCTTAAGAGGAATACAGAATGTCATACAAAAAGCTAGATGCAGCGTTAGCTGCATCTAGCTTTTCTTAATATAATGCTTTTTTGTAAATTTTTTAAACCTCAATAATTGTTTTTCTGCACTCAAGCTAGGACCATGATTACTAATAATACCATTCAAATCCATCGTGTCTACTTTTTGGATGGATTCTGGAAATCGTTCTGGAAAAGTATTAAAAATAGCAGGAGGAAACCGCTCTTTCCGTCTGCGAGTATCAATAAAATCTCCTACGAAAAGCACCTTGGATGGTTGATGTAAATAACCTAGATGACCAATCGAATGTCCTGGTAAAAACACCGTTTGTATTCCTCCAAAAATATCAATAACATCACCATCATTGATATGAATATCAATACGTAGGGACTGGTATTGAAAGGCAAATCTTCCTAATGCTTCCAATACTCCAGTTATTCGATTGATACCTTTATAAGGATATTTTCCATCGATATGAATCTGTTCTTCAATGGAACAATAAACAGGAGCATTAGTCAATTTTTTCAATTTTTTTAGATGTACTGCATGGTCGAAATGTCCATGAGTCAGCAAAATATGATTAACATCATTGAAACCTCTACCTATTTTTTTTAATGCTTTTTTGATAGTTCTAGTGCCATTGAGAAAACCAGTATCTATCAATACCGTATCCTTATCATTATACAAAATGAAATTATTGACAAATAATCCATTCAACTCTATAATTTCCATCCCATAAATTTACGTAAAGTCAGGATGCTTCGTAGCTCTCTTTTAAGAAAACCTCAACCCCAAAAGTCAACTATTTAACACGCCAATCAGCTAATATGCTAAAAAAATCAATCCTCCAACAAGCTAATACCCCAATACGCCAACAACAACAACAAAAAGCCTATCTTTGCACTCCTTTTAGAAAATGCTCAAGAATTGTCATTGTCATGAATAATATAGTAGCCATAGTAGGAAGACCTAATGTAGGCAAATCCACCTTATATAATCGTTTGATAGGAGAGCGTGAGGCGATTGTAGATGATTTTAGTGGTGTGACTCGTGATAGAATGTACGGTTCATGCGATTGGAATGGTAAGACATTTACAGTAATAGATACTGGTGGTTTCGTGAAAAATTCTGACGATGTATTTGAAGTAGCTATTAGGAATCAGGTAGAAATAGCTATAGATGAAGCAGATCTTATCATATTAATGGTAGATGTGACGACAGGTATTACTGATTTGGATGAGCAAATGGCACGTATGCTCCGCAAGACAAAAAAGTCAGTGATAGTAGCAGTGAATAAGGTGGATAACCACGCTCGTTTATTGGAAGCTAATGAGTTTTGGAGCTTAGGATTTGAGGAAACTTATTTCTTGTCTTCTATTTCAGGAAGTGGATCTGGAGAAGTATTGGATGCTATAACGGCACAGTTGACAGATGAAGAACCTATCGAATCTGATATTCCTAAGTTTGCGATCATTGGTCAGCCGAATGTAGGTAAGTCTTCCTTAGTGAATGCTTTATTAGGTGAAGAGAGAAATGTAGTAACAGATATTGCAGGAACTACTCGTGATGCTATCCACACGACTTATAAAAAATTCGGTAGAGAATTCACGCTGATAGATACAGCAGGAATTAGAAAGAAAAATAAGGTACACGAAAATCTAGAATTTTACTCTGTGATGAGAGCCGTTCGTGCCTTGGAAGAATCTGATATTTGTTATCTAATGATCGATGCTAGTTTAGGAGTAGAATCTCAGGATATGAGTATTTTTAATTTGGCAGTAACGCGAAATAAGGGCGTAGTCATATTGGTGAATAAGTGGGATTTAATCAAAAATAAAGAAACCAATACCGCTAGAGATTTTGAACAAAAAATAAAACAAAAATTAGCTCCTTTCAATGATGTACCAGTCGTCTTTATCTCAGCATTAGAAAAGCAGCGTATTTTTAAGGCAATAGATACGGGAATAGAAGTATTCGAGAAGAGAAATATCCGTTTGAAGACTTCTCAGTTGAATGATCTATTATTACCAATAATAGAAAGAACACCACCACCATCAAGTAGAGGAAGATTCATCAAGATAAAATATATCACGATGGCAAAGACTTATTATCCAGTCTTCATATTTTTCTGTAATCATCCAAAACACGTAAAAGAATCCTATAAGCTATTCCTAGAAAATCAGATCAGAAGTAATTTTGATTTTACTGGTGTGCCGTTGGGGATTTTCTTTAGAGAGAAGTAAAGAAAGTAAGTGTAGTTCTGTATAAATATTAAAGTGTGCTTGGGAGAATTCTCCCAAGCACACTTTAATATTTATACAGAATATGTTTATTCACATACTATTTTAATCCCTCCAAAGCCTCTTTTGCCTCTTCATAACTAGGAGCTAAATCCAACGCTTGTTCAAAATCTCTCCTTGCATTATTTATATCATTTAAATAAGCAGCTGCTGCACCTCTATAATAATAAGCTGAAGGATAAGAAGGATCTGTTTCTACAGCGATATTGAATAAATCAAAAGCCTTGTCATAAGACTTTTGATCCATGTATATGATGCCAGAGTTGAGATGGGCATCTGTATATTGTTGATCTAATAATACAACCTGCTTATAATGTTTCAATGCTTCATCATCCTGTCCTTGGAAACGATAATAATCTCCTAATTCAAACACAATATCTGGATTACTAGGAGAAAGTTCCAATGCTTTATCCAAGTATTTTAATGCCTCTTTTTTCTTATCCAAAGAGTAAATCGTACCTAATTCTAATAAACAATCAAAATGTTTATCATTAACTGCCAATACTTTTTTGTAATTTTTAATGGCCGCTGCCTTATCTCCTTTTTGATTATAGATTTTTCCTTTCATATAGAAACTCTCCATGTTTTCAGGATTCACAGCGATGAGCTTATTTATAGTCTGCAAGGCAGGAGTATGCATTTCCAAAATATACTGGAATTCAGCTAATTTGAGTAAAGTATGTTCATTGGCAGGGAAAAGATTGGTTGTTTCCTCCAAAAGACTGAGTGCCTCATTATCCTTGTCGCTGTCAAAATAAAAATCAGAGAGAATATGTCGATAAACGATGCTTGCAGAATCAAAAGACATCGCCTTTTGCATATCAGCAATCGCCTCTTCATTTAATCCAGATTCATTGAATAATGAAGCACGAGTCAAGTACAATTCGGCATCATCTGGATTGTATTTGATTTGTTCGCTGACCTTATAGATGGCAGGATTATCATATTCAATAAGAGGCTCTTCGTCGCTAGTTCCCTTAAAACAGCTTATTGCCAATAATGGCAGTATGCACAGTATGAATATGATGTGTTTCTTCATGATTTGGTTTATTGCAGGGAATGGCAAATAATAGACGATGTTGATATCGTGTATCCAAAAAGTATGTTTCCCCTTCTTTAGATTATAGTATGTTTAATATATCCTTGCCATCCTAGAGATGGCAAGGATATCCTAACTGCTTTTTGTTTCTCCTGCAAATATTCTCAGTTAGGTTACAAATATAACTCTATTAACAATAATAAATTTCAACAATTAGAATAATTGTTTGCAGCCATTATATTAGGTAACCAATCTTCCATTAATAGGCACATCATTTTAAATTTACACATCCAACCTAAGTGATTTCTCCACCACAGCTAGATCCCGAACCAGCCGTACATCCATAACAATGCTGATTCAAGACTATTTTTCGATTTTTCAATGATTCAATATCAAAATTAGAAATGTGCTGAGAAGGGCTCGCCACTTTCAAATCTAGCATCTGATTAAAATCACAATCATATAAATAACCATCCCAACTTACAGAAATCGTATTTCTACACATCAGTCCTTCTACAGTTGTAGGATTATAGGCATCCACTAAAGTCTGCATATATTCCTCGTATTTTTCAGATTGTATCAAATAATCTAAAAATCGACTAATAGGTAAATTAGTAATAGCAAATAAATTATTGAATACGATGTCATATTTCTTTCCCAATTGTCGCTTGAATTCTGCTTGCAAGCTCATCTGATCTCCAGGCAAAAATGCTCCAGCAGGATTATAAACCAAATCCAACTGCAAACCTGTACCTTCCTTGCCATAACCGACATCATTCAACATCTGAAGGGCTTTGATAGAATCCTCAAAAACCCCATCTCCACGTTGTTTATCCGTTCTGTTTTTATTATAATAAGGTAGCGAAGAAGCAATATGTACCTTATGCTTCGCAAAAAACTTAGGTAATTCATGATATTTCTTATTCGCCATGATGATAGTCAAGTTACATCTGTTGATCACCTGTCTGCCTAATTTTGTGCATTCCTCCACAAACCACCTAAAATTAGCATTCATTTCTGGTGCACCACCAGTAATATCTACTGTTTTTATACTAGGAACAGAAGCAATAATTTCTATGCATCTCTCTAAATCCTCCCTCGTCATTTGCTCTTCTTTCCTATCTGGTCCTGCATCCACATGGCAGTGTGAACAGGTCTGATTACATAATTTTCCAATATTCAATTGGAAAATATCAATTGAAGAAGGGCTTAAAGGACTGAACGTTGTAGTATCAGCTATTTTATTTTGGAACAAAGGGAATTTCATATCCGTCAGCTCCTTACCATTCAATACATTCAATTGGAAAAACGAATTACTCAATTCGTCTCCTTTAGATTTTAATGACTTACTCCTCTGCTTTATTCCCATTATTATAATTTAATATTCCTAATTTATAGCTGGTTCGAGGTTGCACCTCGGACCTTTAATTACTCAATCACTCCAGTCATTAATATTTCTCTACATCATCTTATCCTCCACATGATTCATCATTTGTACACCATATACTAGTGTTGCACCTGCTTTTATAGCCGCTGCCACATGTACTGCTTCCATCATTTGTTCTTCATCTACACCTTTTTTAATGCAAGAATCAGAATAGGCATCGATGCAATAAGGGCATTGTATCGCATGTGCCACAGCAAGTGCAATCAAGGATTTTTCCCTTTGAGTCAAAGCACCTTCTTCAAAAACTTCTCCATAATAATCGAAAAATTTCTTCCCCATCTTTTCTTGCCATTCCGTAATATTTCCAAATTTCTTTAAATCCTTCTTGTTAAAATAATTATCTTTCATCTAATTAATATTTTATCGTGTATATAATTTTAATAAATTACTCTCTCCTCGTCCCTAAAAGTGAAACATAAAACCCATTTGACGTCTATAAAACAACTCAGAAGATAAATATGATACACTAAGTTGGTAAATTGCAAACTATTATATTAAAATGTATTAATAAAGACTAAATCATTCTTCATGCAGTCCCGATTATTCGTAGTGTTTTTCTTTCTAGCCCAATATATTGGAATATCAGCCCAGCATATAGATATTTTTCCAGATCTTACTGGAAATGAATTATTAAGTGAGGTTGTTCAACAATATAAGCCATCTTCAGTACTGCCATATGATGAGGCAAGGGATATTTTATTTGGTTCAGTAGATAATAAAAATGATAGTTTGGAATGTATTTATTCTGGACATAAGATATACTTACCTCCAAATCAAGATCCTACAACCGCCGCTTACCAAAACGGAAGTAATAATGGAATTAATACAGAACATACCTATCCACAGAGTATGTGGTCAGGAGGAAATAGCCCCAAATCTGATATGCATCATCTATTTCCTACACGATCATTAGTGAATAATGCCAGAGGAAATGATCCCTTTGCAGACATATTTGATACGACGACAGATACATGGTATTATCAAAATACAGAAACGTCCTCTATTCCCTCATCTAATATAAGAGATTTATATAGTGAGGATACAAATAGCTTCTTCGAACCTAGAGAAGCATCTAAAGGAAATATAGCTAGAGCGATGTTTTATTTTTATACCATGTATAGAAATGAAGCCAATGCTGTTAGTTCTGCCTTCTTCCAGAATCAATTACCAACACTATGTCAGTGGCATGAGGACGATCCTGTAGATTTTGACGAAGCAGTTCGTAACTGGAAAATATCAGGCCATCAACAAAATAAGCCTAATCCTTTTATTCTGGATTGTTCATTAGCATCTAGGGCAAATTATTGTAGTGGTGTCAGTGATTATTGTACACTGTTAGTTTCGCAAGAAGAAATCTTATTAGAAAATAGTATTAGTATTTCACCTAATCCAGCTAAAGATATATTGAACATTAGCATCAGTGAAGATGTGGATATGGGACAAGAACTGAATATTACTTGTTTTGATATATCAGGCAAATTATTGATACAGAAGGTAGTGAATAATAATGGACTAATTGAAATGACGATAGAGAATCTTCCTA
>JBNMOV010000155.1:0-9845 GCA_051275765.1 Maribacter sp.
TCTGGTATGCTTTTTTGGCGGAGGTTAGGCTTTCGTTTACAAATATAGACAAACCACTAGACATTTTACATTTATATTGGTCAGACCGATACGAACTTTTATTTTTGTCTAGTGGTATCAAATATAGGTTATATCTTTCATTAGAAATTACTCCTTTTCCCTCTTCGGATATTTCATATTCAGATTCTCTAATTCATCCATAACGATCTTCGACATTGTATAATCTCTATACCATCTGGAATCCACAGGGATAATATGCCAAGGAATGGTTGAATTATTAATCGCATATTCGTAACAAGTCATGTATTTATCCCAGTACTTTCGTTGTTCCCAATCGCCATCATTGTGCTTCCAATATTTTTCTGCTTCGTCGAGTCTTTGCTGTAATTCCACTTCTTGCTGCTCGTAAGAAATATGCAAATAGAATTTCAATATCAAAGTATTGTTATCAAATTGCAATAAATCTTCAAAAGCATTGATAGCATCCATACGTTTTTGGACTCGCTCCTCATCTATCCAACCATGTACTCTTTGAACCAGAATATCTTCATAATGAGATCGATTGAATATCTGAATCATGCCTTTTTCTGGACAATTCTGATGTACTCTCCATAGAAAATCATGTGCAAATTGCTCATCAGATGGCTTCTTGAAAGAATGCACTTTCACTCCTCCATGATGGCAATAATTGAATACTTTTTTTACTGCTCCATCTTTTCCTGAACCATCCATTCCTTGGAAAATAACCAACAATGAATGTTTCCCTTCTGCGAGCATCAGGTTCTGTAATTCACCTATTCGCTTCGCCCATTTTTTGGTCTGCTTTTCTGCATCATCCCGATCTAGATCACTTGGAGGATTAGTGGATATTTTATTGAGTTTTATCATAATTATTAATGATTGATGTGATTGATGATTAATGATTCGTGGAGTAGAATGCTACTCATCACTTCGTTTATTTATTGACATACTTAATAATTAGAAGTTATAGCATATACATAACCCATACTAATTTATTAATAATATCCGAATCCTACACTACTCCACTAATCATCAATCATTAATGGATCAAGGTGCTGGATTTGATATTTCATTATGCACTACTTCGATTTCCTTGAATATTTCTGGATTCAATTCTACATTGATACTATCTATATTTTCTTTGAGTTGTTGCATAGTGGTCGCACCAATGATGTTAGCTGTTAAAAATGCTCTGGAATTAATGAATGCCAATGACATCTGAGCTAGCGACAAATTGTATTTTTCTGCTATATCCAAATATTTTTGTGTAGCCTCAAAACTTTTCTCGTTGCTATATCTAGCGTACTGTTTGTATTTATTGATTCTATATGTTAGTTCGTTTCTATTGGCTTTGTGATACTTGCCAGATAGCATTCCAAATGCCATAGGTGAATAAGATAGCAAACCCATTTTCTCTCGAATAGCCACTTCTGCACAACCTACCTCAAAACTCCTGTTCAATAAACTGTATGCGTTTTGGATGGTCATACTTTTAGGTAGATCGTATTTTTCTGCTATCTGCTGAAAACGCATCATACCCCAAGCGGTTTCATTGGAAATACCAAAATGGCGTATTTTTCCTTCTTTTACCAATTCTTCCATTGTCTGGATAATTTCGAGAAAATTATCTTCCCAAGAATCGTTTTCATCATACACATATCCTAGTGTGCTAAAAAAGTTAGTTTTCCTTTCTGGCCAATGTAATTGGTATAAATCCACATAATCCGTTTGTAATCTTTTCAGACTTCCCTCTATAGCAATTCTAATTTGTTCCTTAGAAAAATTCAATGGATTACGGATGTACGACATTCCTTCAGAAGGACCAGTGACTTTCGTAGCTAAAATGTATTTATCCCTATTTTTTCTGGCATTGATCCATGTACCTATTATGCGTTCTGTGTTTCCTTGCGTTTCTGCACGTCCAGGAACGGAATACATCTCTGCTGTATCAATAAAATTAACACCTCGCTCCAGTGCATAATCTAGTTGTTCATGTCCTTCTGCTTCTGTGTTTTGTTCTCCAAATGTCATCGTACCCAAGCAAATTTTACTTACTTGGATATCTGTGTTTCCTAGTTGACTGTATTTCATATATTATTTTCGTATTTCAAATAAATATTCTTCTCCTCCTTTAAAAATGTGAATATAATCATCATTTTTCGCTTTGTACAAACTATCTCCTATTTCAATAAATCTATACATATGAGTCTCTAATTGCTCATTATACTCACTAAAAACCAAGTGTTTTTCTTCTTCATTATTCAATAAAACTTTATCTCCACCACTAGAACTATCTATATAATTTATAGTACCTCTAAGCTCTTTTTCATGAAATATTCTAAGATCTTTTTTATGCGTAATTTGTCCATAAATAACCATACAAACCACAGCAACTAACCACAGCAATAACATGATCCAACTATTCCTTTTACGATTATCTATTACTTTCAACATTATAACTTAATGATTACCAATTCTTTATTCGTTAAAATAAAACTGCGAATAATTCCTGGAATATTAGAATTATTAACTTGTTCTTCTATACAATTTCTTAAATTATTGGGTGTATTTGCTTCACTAGAATCAATGTAACCAAAGCCTTGATATATTCCATCTTCTATTAAAACAACTGATCTCTCATCTGCTCTCCTACCCTTGTCTATAATGAAACAATCGTAATCATAAGCAGCAGTTAATCGTTCTTTTGCTTTGTTAGCTCTTTCATTATATTCCTCTTTGGATTCTTTAGAAACTCCTGCACCTGCACACTGTCCTATTTGCTGATACATACATGAATTTTCTCCTTTTTTACCATCTAATAAACAGCCACATAACTCAAAATCCATCTTAGCTCTAAACATCGCCATATTAGCCATACTCGCTTTATCATATTTGGCGATGATACCAGAATGATTTTTGTTTTTTGCTGTCAATTTAATTGGTTTAAAACAAGTATATCCATTTTGATTTTCGTAGGAAAGAATGCCTGTAGGATTGCCTTTTCCTTTTTGTGCCTTATTGATAATAGGATGTAATCTCCTTATTTCATGCGATTCTAATAACAAGGAAACCAACTCACTTCCAGTCAACTCATAAGTCACATCTCTTACATGTCTTTCCATCAAAACCGCCTTGTTTCCTTTTCCTCTAAAATGCTCAAAAATCCGTCTTTTGATATGAATACTTTTTCCTACATAGACGACATCTCCAGCTTCATTATGAAAATAATAAACACCAATTTCATTAGGAATCGCTTCTAGTTTTTCTAAAGCTAGTCCAACAGGCAATTTAGCTTCTTTAATGCCCTGTTTCATCATCAGTTCAAAATTGGTACTGCCATTCATTTTGATGATTCGCTGAAAAACATCTACTGTTGCCTCCACATCTGCCATAGCACGATGTCTATCTTTCACTTCTATCTCGAACTGTTTGATCAGATTACCAAGGCTATGCCCTCCTTCTAATTTTGGAAATGCCTTCCTACTCATTTTTACTGTGCAGAGTTGCTTTCGAGTATAAGTATAGCCTAGTCTTTTGAATTCGTGCGTCATAAAAGAATAATCGAATCTTGCATTATGAGCTACAAATACTGCTCCTTCTGTAATTTCTACTATTCGTTTGGCGACCTCAAAAAACTTAGGTGCATCTACGATCATTTTGGTAGAAATACCTGTAATTCTAGTGATATTGTAAGGGATGGAACGTTCAGGGTTGATGAGGCTTTCAAATTGGTCGATGATTTTTTCTCCATCATGCAAAGCCACTGCTACTTCTATGATCCGTTCTTGATCAGCCCTACCCCCTGTAGTTTCTAAATCCACTATAGCAAAAAGATTCCTCATGTCTCAAAGTTCTAAAAAAGGAATCGTATAGTTAGTGTTTATGTTTATTTTATTAAAAAGAAAATTAAGAATTAGTAAATTAATATTATAAATAATCGCTAAATCTGCTTTAAAGGATAATTCATCAGCTTTATTTATCATACGAAGTAGCTAAAGTATTGTCGTATCCAGAAAAAAAACTCTACTTTCAAGGCGAGAAAAAATTGAAAAATACGTAAGACCAATGCCAAAACCATATATGAAAGGCTTTCTTTCTTTACTAATGATGTTCGTCTTGTCAATGTCGGCAAATGCAGCAGATATTATTAGCCTGACAAAAGAAAAAATCATTTTCAATAAAAACAAGTCCATTCAAGTATTTACAGATACTTCAGAAAAAGGCTTGGATTTCAAAACCATTCGAGCTAAGAAGTTTTCTTCTTATTCTTCTTTGAAGAAATACTTAGATCCTAAGTATCATTATTGGGGGAAATATCAATTCAAGTGTAAGGATCCTGGAGATTACTATTTTTATTTTGGACAAGGAGAACAGATCACTGTTTATTCCAAGAAAGGAAATGGTGGATATACGCAAAAGGAAATCGGAGAATTCACGCCTAGATCAGAAGCGGATGTAAAATCCAGAACCAAATCCGCCAAGTTTACTTTTGCTAAAGGAGAATCTGCTATCATGTATGTGCAGATTAACAATGAAACTAATTCTTTGCCAAAAATAAGTCTAGATGTAACAGATGCAGAAACCTATCAAGAAAAATATATACTCAAAAGATTGAGTTGGCAAGCTGTTTTTCATGGTGCATTGTGGATAATGATTTTATATAATGTATTTCTTTGGTTTACTGTAGGCGATAGATCCCACATCATCTATGCCTTATATATGTTTGTACTTTCTCTGACGTTTTTCCTAATTTATGAGCTACATTACCATATCTTTATTTTCTTAGCAGAATATCCTGAAATAATGTATTTTGTGGAGGTTGTAGCAGGCCAATTATCCATTATTCTCTATTTCCTCTTTATGCAGAAGATGGTCAATACCAAGGAACTCATTCCTTTTTGGCATAAAGTCAGTACTTGGTGGATTTTATTAAAAATATTGGCACTACCTGCATTAGTTTGGTACAATACCTATAAGGTATTAGATAATCCTATTATGGAGACTTTACTCTTCATTGATTTTGGACTTTTATTGTCTACTTGTATCGTCCTTTTATTTAAAAAAGATAAGGTTGCTCGTTATTTTGCTATAGGTTCTATCATCTTAGCAGTTTCGGGATTGATCAGTATTATTAATCGAAACATCTTAGGTATTGATAGCTTGAACGAAATCGTACAAGTAGGCATCATATCTCAAATCATTGTCTTTTCTATGGGATTAGGACATAAAACTAGAAGAAATGCTAGTTTGGTCTTTGAATTACAAAAACAAAATGAAGAGTTAGTATCACAACTCAAGGCGAAAGTGAATGAGCAGGAAAAGACTTTGCGACTTTTTATGCGATATGTTCCAGAGCCTGTGGTGGCAAAAGCACTCAACAAAACTGGTGATGAAACTATCTTCGATGGAGAACTAAGATATGTCACAGCCATGTTCTGTGATGTACGTGGTTTTACTACGATTAGTGAGGAGCTAAAACCAAGAGAAGTTGTAGGATTTTTGAATGATTTTTATTCTGTGATGACTGTTGTTATTAAAAAATATGGTGGATCTGTGAATCAATTTATTGGTGATGAGATATTTGCTGTATTTGGAGCACCACTTTCTACTTCTAATAATGAACAACGTGCTGTACTCGCAGCATTAGAAATGGTAGAAAAAGTAAAATATCTCAATGAAAAGTATCAACCTGAATTCCATAGACCTATACACGTAGGAATAGGATTGAATGCAGGAGAAGTAGTCGCAGGAAATTTAGGTTCTGAAGAAAAAATAGGTTACTCTGTAGTAGGAGATCCTGTAAATACTGCCAAAAGAATAGAAGGATTAACGAAAGCTGTTCCTAATTCTATCATAATCAGTGAAGATATTTATAGAAAAGTAGCTCCAGTTATTCATGTGAAAGAATTAGAGGAAGTGCTATTGAAAGGGAAAAAGCGTAGTTTTAAGACATATATGGTACTGGGAAAGAAATAGAATCAGTTACTCATTGACTACCTATTTTAGTCGAATTTATCTTGTTTCTCTATTCCCTCTAATTTTATGTCAAAATCATCACAGATTCTAACATAAAAAAAGGGTCGAGCAACTCTTTAGAAGCTCGATCCTTAAACAACATAACCATGAAATATTAACCGAATTTATTTGTATTTTATATTGATTAAAAAGCTCCTTATGTGCCAGTTAATCATTTTATCAAAATTTTAACATATAAATAATTCTAATGCGAAACATGACTGACCGTCAGTCGCTGCAATAAGTAAAAGAATTGTTACTAGAACAAATAATACGATAAATGGTAATATTGCTTCTAGCTTTCTTAGTGTAAAAATATTCGTACTCATAGAAATAATTTTTTATGTTTTTTAATTAAATCCTAATTATATCAGCAGGCCCCTCAACCTACAAAAATTAGTTATTCAGTATGTATAAGAGATTAACAAATTCCATGCCATTCATTATAAAAAATAATATTTGTTTAAAGTTAACAGTCACAGTATTATTAATTACATTTTTTTCTTGTAAGAAAGAGAAAAACTATGACGTCTATCCTGTGGACAAACAAATAATCGCTAAAAAGGCAATCGTAGTGACGGCCCATCCCTTAGCTACGGATATAGGATTGGAAATATTAAAAAAGGGCGGAAATGCTGTGGACGCTGCTGTGGCTGTCCAATTTGCCTTAGCAGTCGTCTATCCAAGGGCTGGCAATATCGGCGGTGGCGGCTTTATGGTATACAGAGGTGCAGATGGCGATGTAGCTTCTTTGGATTTTAGAGAAAAAGCTCCGCTTAAGGCAGATAAGGATATGTATTTGGACAGCCTAGGAAATGTTATAAAAGGCTTGAGCCAAAATAGTCATCTCGCAGTAGGCGTACCAGGCGTGGTGGATGGAATGGTCAAAGCTCATCAGAAATATGGTAAATTAAAATGGGCAGAATTAGTTGAGCCAGCATACAAATTAGCCAAGGAAGGGATCCTGCTAACTTCATCTGAAGCAAAAACGCTCAATAAGTATCAAGAAGACATTAAAAAAATCAATACGCAAGATAATGGCTTCGTAGGTACATTTGCCAAAGGAGAAAACTTCACCCAAGCAGAATTAGCAGAAACCTTATCACGTATCATGAAAGAGGGCGAAGCTGGATTCTATGAAGGCAAGACAGCCGATTTATTCGTAGAAGAGATGAAAAGAGGGAATGGCATCATCAGTCATGATGATCTCACGAAATACGATGCCGTTTGGAGAGAAGCATTTCAAGAACCTTATAAGGAATATACGATCATTTCTATGCCACCACCATCTAGTGGAGGAATCGCACTTTGTCAATTATTGAATACGATAGAGCAATACCCTATCAAGGATTATGCTTTCCAATCCAAGGAACACATTCATCTCGTCACTGAAGTAGAACGAAGAGTTTATGCTGATCGTTCTACGCATTTAGGCGATTCTGATTTTTGGGATGTGCCTAGAGATAGTCTTATCAATGAAACATATCTAGCCAAACGAATGCAGGATTTTAATCCTAATAAAGCTACGTCTAGTGATTCTATTTCAGCAGGAACATTCATGATGCCAGAAAGCGAAGAAACGACTCATTTTTCTATCGTAGATCAAGAAGGAAATGCAGTTTCTATCACTACGACTTTGAACTTAAATTATGGTTCTAAAATAGTGGTAGGCGATGCAGGTTTTTTCCTTAATAATGAAATGGATGATTTCTCTGCAAAACCAGGCGTACCTAATTTCTTTGGACTAATAGGAAACGAAGGAAATGCCATACAGCCAGAAAAAAGAATGCTCAGTTCTATGACGCCTACTATTATTTTAAAAAATGATCAACTTTATATGGTTGTAGGAACGCCAGGTGGAAGTACGATCATTACCTCCGTTTTTCAAACTTTCGTGAATGTAGCTGAATTCGGAATGGGACTCAAAGATGCTGTACATTCCAGGCGTTTTCATTCGCAATGGCTGCCAGATAAGATATTCATAGAAGAAAATACTATTTCGCCTTCTACTATAAAAGAATTAGAAGCTATGGGGCATGTTGTGGAAACTCGTCGTTCGATAGGAAGGGTTGAGGCGATTCTTGTTTTGCCTGATGGAACATTGGAAGGTGTGGCGGATAATCGTGGGGATGATGATGCAGGGGGAATGTAGGAATTATTGTTCAACTTGATACTTAGAAAATGAATAATACTGTCGATAAGTTAAATATAGTCTTGATTATCCTATCTGCGATTTTAGCTTATCACTTCCCATTAGAAATTTTCATCTTTTCCTATGCCATATTAGGGCCTTTACATTACATGACGGAAATCAAGTGGCTGAATAGTAAAAATTATTTTTTTTCAAGTAAAAATTGGATATGGTTATCTATTGGAGTTGTAGCATCTTTGATTCTTATGCTTCCAAAGCTTTACTATGAATATGGAAATATGGATACAACAACTGGCGAATTTATGCTCTTCGTCAATTCTTGGTCGAATAGTGTCATTTTCATCAGTCTTTTATTGGCAGCAGGCTATCAATTCATTCGTAGCAAAATAGGCTGGATTATCCTATCTTTTTTGGGTGTATTAGGTGCTATATTATTGCATGAAGATGATTTTTACAATACTATTATAGGGCTATTTATTCCAACAATTATACATGTATATATTTTTACTTTATTATTCATGATTTATGGTGCTAAAAAATCAAAAAGTAACTTTGGATATGCATCTGTTATATTAGCATTGTTAGTTCCTTTTGTATTTATTTTTATTCCTTTAGAACAAGGATCGTATTTATTTAGTGACTCATTGAAAAGTATTTATTTAGATAATAACTTCCATGTAACTCCTGTAGTTTTTTCAAAATACCTAGGATTGTCAGAAGGAAAAACATTTTTCTTTTATGAAAATATGGAATTGAAATTAATGATGTTCATGTCATTTATTTATTTATATCATTACCTCAATTGGTTTTCTAAAACAACCGTCATCAAATGGCATAAGATGTTAGATTTCAAAAGCTCTATGGCCATTTTTATTATTTGGATCATTAGCCTTTCATTATTTTACATTGATTTTAGACTTGGCTTTTTAGTTTCTTTATTCCTAAGTTTCATGCACGTCTTACTTGAGTTCCCTTTAAATATGCTAAGCATTAAGGGAATAATCATGCCTAATAAAGATGGAATTAAATCCAAAAAACTCAATATAAATACTAGGGGATGATGAATAATACAAATACTTACAGCCTATGAATTATTACAAATAATTCATTATCAATATAAAGACTTGGATTCAAAAACTACTTATGCCAATTTGAATTTATAAAGTCGCATTTATTTTGGTAATAAACTTAATCGATTGTGAGACACAAAACGCAGGCATAGCCATAGTAAGTCGTTAAATTTATTCAATTATGTGTACCATTTATGATTCAATTTGGTATTATTCTAAGACGAAAGACACAGCAAAAAATTTAATAATCAAGAACTATACTGCAGACATCTAATTACAAAAGGTCACAGAATTCTTGCGAAAATCCTGTGACCTTTTGTTCTACAAACTGAAAAATTCAATAACTCAATCATCAATATTTCATAAAACGCTGACAAACAAAACTACCGTTCACTTGCAGGTATTATACGCAATTGAATAATATATTTCGTATTGGATATGTTTACTCATTAGGGATGAGAAGTAAATAGGTTGCAGTTTTGAATCGCTTAATTTTTAGTTAGGCTAGGCAAAAATGACGCGAATAGCCGTAGCTATTTAAGGAGTTTTTAACGACGCATAGCTGAAAACTAAGCAGACAAAACGGT
>JBNMOV010000156.1:0-9788 GCA_051275765.1 Maribacter sp.
CATAAGTGTCGCATATAATTGGATAAATTTAACGATTTACTTCGTTACAAATACTCGCCATAGCTACGGCTATGTCTGCGTTTTTCGCCTCGCAATTCATCAAATTTATTACTAAATCCAATGCGATTTTATAAATGTAAATTGGTATAATACGTAGGCTATGCAATTCGAAAACTTCTTGTTAATTTCCAAAAAATATAATTCCCTTTTCATAAAAAACAATTTGTAATAATGTCTAATTACTAATTTATGAATTTTAATTCTTTCTTTATACATAAGTTTCATAAAATAAACGCCATTAGGTAGGTTAGATACATTCATTTTGATATTACCTGTTCCTTCAGGATAATAAAGGAAAACTTCCTTCCTTTCAGAATTGTTTAAAAGAATGTCCTTACCCTAGATGAAGTAGCAATTTATACAGTACTATCTAAGAGTTATCTATATAGACTTACCTCTAGATCAAAAATACCATTCTATAAGCCTAATGCTAAGCATATTTATTTTGAAAGAGCTGAGGTTGAAACTTGGTTGTTAAAGAATAGGAATACCACTATAGAAGAGGTAGAAGCTATTACTCTATTTCGAAGATCACTATCAACTTATAAACCAATATTAACTCTGAAATCTTTAAAAGAAAAAGAATGGTATCAAATATGGTGGGTAGGAAGAATATTTGCTGCATTAAGTATAGGAGAATTGAGTTTGATTTGTACTTGGTGGTTTTCAGCGTATCATCCTTTTTCTGGCTTTTTAATTGGCTTTCTGTTGTCAGCTGCGATTCTGTTTTATTTAGGTAATCCAGAAAGGAGATTTTACAAAGCTGCTACTATGGCTTTGTTTTCTGCCTTGGGCTTGATTACATTACAATTAGGCTTTAGATTGGAATGGGTGCAAAAGGTAGAAAATGGAAATATAGATCTATTTTTTGAATATACTTTTGAGTATGATTGGTTGATAGCTATTTTGCTTGTATTGATTTCAGCTTTCTTGTTTTATTTGGATTATAAGAAAGATAAAGGAAGTAGTTAAAAAGAAAAATCCCACTAATCAAAGATTAGCAGGATTTTTAGTACCGACGGGGGGAATCGAACCCCCACTTCCGAAGAAACTGGATTTTGAATCCAGCGCGTCTACCAGTTCCGCCACATCGGCATGTGTGTGTAGAGTATGAAACTCTTTTTTAGTAGAACAACTTAACGCTTGTAACGCTAAGCGGATGCAAATTTATTCAAATTATCTTGAATTCGCAAAATATATCGTTGTTTTAAATAATAGTTTTTTATTAAAGAAAGTTCCTCGTCCGTAGATTCAGTATCATCATAGTTGTCTATGATACTCGATACTTCGTCTAAGAAGCTGATTTTCATCTGATTGACAGATTCTTTGACTTCTGTTAACTTGGAAGTATCCTCATCAAATTCTAGATCCATCAAGACTTCATTTACGTCCATCATTTCCATTAGGAAACTTTGAGGTAGTTTATCTGAGCTTTCGTGGAGTAAATCTTTCAAATTAAGGACATATTTCATTCTTAGATCGAAATCTTTGAGCGTATTGTATGCCTTATTATTGAGGCTAGATAGCTCTAAGATACGTGCCTGTTCTTCCTCTGGTTTGTCTGTATGGAAATCTGGATGGTATTCTTTGCTCAGTGCATAGAATTTCCTTTTCAATGCTCTCGCATCTACTTTGAAACTGATAGGTGTCTGATAAAACTCGAAATAATTCATAGTTATTGGTTATTGAGTTATTAGGTTATTGAGTTATTCCTTAATAACTCAATAACCCAATAACTATTTCTATCCACAAGGATCTACGCCTCCAGAGAATGCACGAATGATGTCCATTCCGTTGGCGAAAATCATGAGACCTAGGATCATATATAAGCCGATATTCATTAGGATATTCATGATTCTGTCTGGGATTTCTCTTCTTGTAACCATCTCTATAAGCAAGAATATTACATATCCACCATCCAATAAAGGAATAGGTAATAAATTCATGATTGCAAGGATAAGAGATAGCATCGCTGTGACTGACCAGAAGGTATGCCAGTTCCATGAAGGATCAAATAATCCACCTATAGAACCAAAACCTCCTAAGCTGTCTGTTGCCTTTATTTTCCCACTAAACATCTGTTTGAATGCCTGTAATTGTGTCTTGATGAAGCCTAAGCCTTTATAGAATCCAGCAGGGAATGCTTCGACAAAGCCGTATTCTATTTTTGCTGATGTGAAGTGATAGCTGAGTGGCTTATGTCCTACGCCCATTGTACTTGTTTCACTCAATTCCATTCCTGCATATTGTATCGTATCTATTCCTTTACGATAATAACCCACGTTGATGATTTGATTAGGTCTACACTTGATAGCCTTGAGGAATTCGTGCTTATATGGTGTAGCAAATCCGTCTAGTATAACGATACTATCGCCTTCCATGAATCCTCCTGCTTCTGCTGGAGAACCTTCTATAATTTTTCCAAAGATATAAGGAACTCTAGGACCTACGATAGCTGCTTTCTTGTATTCATGAGCCAATATTTTTCCTATGGTTTCCTCTGTTGGAGTAATCACGACTTCTTTGCCTTCTCTCAATACGGTTATTGTCGTTCCTCCTTCTATTCCTAATACTAATTTGATAGTACCTGGATTGAAATATTCAAATGGAGTATCTCCTACAGCTAGGATTTTATCGCCATCCTTTATGCCTAATTCTTCTCCTAATTCATCTACATAGACTCCATAATTCAATTCGCTAGCAGGTAGTTTTTCTTCTCCCCATACGAATAAAATCATTGCATAAATCAAGAATCCTAGTATGAAATTGACAATCACACCACCTAGCATGATGAACAATTTTTGAGGACGAGATTTGGATCCGTATTCATCTGGTAGGGGTTCTCTATTTGGATCTGGTGCGTCTTGTGTTTCGTCTTGCATTCCAGCTATTGCGACATATCCACCCATTGGAAACCAACCTAAACCATACTCTGTATTGCCTATTTTCTTTTTCCAAAGAGAAAAATTCATCTTGTCTGGAAAAGGAAATAAGAAATCGAAAAAGAGATAGAATTTATCTACTCTTGTTCCAGTCATTCTGGCTGCTAAATAATGTCCGCCTTCGTGCAATACGATAAGTATTGATAAACAAAGGAAAAACTGGGCTATAACACTAATAGTATCCATGTAATTTTATTTAATAAGGTCGGAAAAGACCTACTGTTTTGTTCTGTTGATAGAATAAATTGGATAATTGTATGAATCCAAGCCGCAAAGGTAAGTATTATCTGTATTTAAATCATCAATGATTGGAGTGATTAATGATTTTATGGGGGATGTTATAACTTGAGCAACATCGGAAATCTTTAAGATTTCTGATGTTTTGATAGAACAGGGGACGGTTTCATTTGGTTTGGCTAAACTTCAAAATCTTGAAGACTTTCGATTTGAAGGAATAATCATCTTCTCACTCCTATAGTCATTAATTCCAAATCTCCAGAAGAATAGCCTTTTTCTTTGAGTAGGGTATCGAAGTAAGGAAGTTTTGTTTTGGCGATACCTTGATCTCTATAGACGGTATCTACATAGACGATATAATAACCAGGATGACCAAAACAGCTACCTTTTAGAATACCACCTAGTACAGTTGCTTTGTTGATTTGTGAAGTACGGAATTCTGCGATTAATTTTGATTTATACATGCCATCCCTTAAGATGTATCGTTTGCCATACCAATTGGCATATTCTTTACAGAGCGGACTGAGTCCTGCTGGTTTCTTTTTAGTTTTGCCAGACTTAGCAGCGAGTTTGTCTTCTGCTTGGCTGGCTATTTTATCTATATTATTGAGGTGGATAATTTTGAATGAATCTCTTGCTAGTAGCCTATTCAATGCACGAAGGACTTCTTCTTGTGTCATTTTTTCTTCGTTATTCAATATTCTGTATAAGGAATCTTGGTGCTCTTTATTATACCATTTTCCGACCTCGTCCTCATCGAAAAATTTGAGGTCACTCATATCATATTCATCTACACTATCTCTGTATCGGACTAAATGTTCTTCATCTACGATGTATTCATTCCCTTCTTCTTGGGATTCCTTTTTCCTCATTTTTCTTTTATAAAAGGAATTATCTACGTTGTGTTCCTTTGTTTTTTTTGATTCTTTCCAAAGCATGATGCCCATGATAATGGAACAAAGGAGGATAAAAAACAATTGGAATTTAAAATCGTATCTGAATCGTTTTTCTTTATCCCAACCAAAGGAAGAAGTGAGCGTATCTGTGTAGTTTTTGAATCGATTGCTTACGCCGGGTTCCTTAATGGCGACATCTCTGAGTGCTTCGAATTTTGCTCCTCGCCTTTTTTTGCCTTCCATTGGGAATTGAGCAGGCGTGATACTTTGGCGGATATCTAAATCTCCATCGACGATCATTAGTCCAAAACCATAAAGTACGCATTGTCTTTTGAGTTCTTTGAGATATTTATCGTCTGGATTTTCGAATACATCGTATCCTACTGCTACCCATTGTTCATTTGCATCATAGAGCTTGAATTGCTCTAAGGCATAAATTTGCCTGTAAGAGGAAAATGTTCTGAAAATGAAGTGGTACATGACGGTAAGCAAGGAGATAGAAAGGGAAATACACAATATTGCCCATAAAACTCGATCCGCAGCAATTACTACATATTGTCCATTATATATTATTGAAAAAATAACGGTAGTAATGATAAATGCGACCATGATGCTATCCCATCGTAGCCGACTTTCTTTGATCTTATACTTAACTTCGTGTGCCTTGTCATGGGAAGTGGCTTCGATGGTCGCCTCGAATCGATTTTCTATATCGGTCTGAAAAGACAAAAAGCCGTCTGCAATGATACCGTTCTTGGTTTCATTGTCAATCTGCGATGTAGTATCTCCGATTCTAGGTCGATATTTATAATGCGACTTTAAGAATTGGAGTGCGGCGTGTTTGATGCTATCCTCTGTCAGGAACTTCATGTGCCAAATATAAGGGAAATGTGGTTATTGAGTTATTGAGTTACTAGGTTATTGAGTTATTGGATAGGATTACCGTAGTGAAATTGCTAAATAATTGTATTTCCTTGTAACATTACGAGATAATCAGAGTTGCCTCAATAACTCAATAACTCAATAACTCAATAACTCAATAACTCAATAACCAGATCTATGCACCAAAATCACAAACTATCCTTCTTGTTCTTGAAATTAGCGGTATTTTCCGTATTTATAGGGCGTGCTTGGCAACATATTGCCTTTGATACGCCATATAGAGCCTTATTATGGGATGAAGAATGGATAGGGAAATCAGGAGAAGAATGGACTTATTTTACCAATGAATTGTTTTCTGATAGGGTAATAATGTATCTGGCAGTAGGAATTGGAGTTTATTTTTTGGTCTGTGCGATGACGGCTCTTTTTTTTAATGAATACAAAGAGCATATCAGTCCGTTTAGGCGAATTTTTAATAAACAGAATACATTGTTTTTAGGAACAGTGCTGCTGTTATTTTTAGCATTTTTATATTGTAAGAATAAATTTTTTGAGATTCCTCAATTCTTAGAACACACTATCCAATGGTCTAGTCCATTATTACTCATTTATTATTTAAAAAACGGTTGGACGAAGCGGCTGCTTCTTTTTATGAAAATAGCCATTGCGACTACTTTCGTCTTTCATGGTGTTTATGCATTAGGAATATTTCCTTTGCCTGTGCATTTTATGGAAATGACGATGGGGATTATGAATATAGATGAAGCATCCGCACGACTATTTTTGATGATTGCTGGAGTGATGGATTTTGTAGTCGCTATCCTTATTTTTTTGCCTCGTAAATTCATGCAATCCGCACTTATTTATGCTGTAATATGGGGATTGTTGACAGCATTGGCAAGGACGGTTTATTTATTAGATATGGGAATAAATGAAACTGCTATTTTACAAGGATTACCAGAAACGATTTATCGTTTTAGTCATTTCTTGGTGCCGCTGAGTTTATTAATGATTAATGATTGGAGTGATTGATGATTAATAGTTTTCGTATGAAAATATACATCAACCTAAGATATAAATATGCCCTCCAAATCATTAATCATCAATCGCATTAATCACTAATAAATTAGCCCATTGCTAGGATTTCATTTAGATTCATCAAATCTTTGCTAGGTGTTTTACTTTTGGTAATACAGTCATGAAAATCTGTAAATTTGACTTTATTATTGACAATACCAGCCATTACATTTCCTTTTCCTGCTATGAGTCCTTCGACTGCTGCATGTCCTAGTCTGCTCGCAAGAATTCGATCTGCACAAGTGGGAGAACCACCTCTTTGTAAATGACCTATAATTGCTACTCTCGTTTCAAATTGGGGAAATTCCTTTTGTACTATTTCAGCAATTTTGACAGCTCCGCCTGTTTCGTCACCTTCTGCTACAACGACCAAACTGAACAGTTTTCTTCGTTTGATGGCTTTTCTTAAAGTGATCATGAGTGATTCTGTATCCTGTGCTTTTTCTGGTATCAATATGCCACTTGCTCCACAACCTATTCCAGTATATAAACCAATATAGCCAGAATTTCTCCCCATAACTTCTATGAAAAACAGTCGATTATGAGAATCCGCAGTATCTCTGATTTTATCCATAGCATCTATCGCTGTATTACAAGCGGTATCGAAACCTATGGTAAAATCTGTGCCATACAGATCGTTATCTATTGTACCTGGCATTCCTAAGAAAGGAATTCCATGTTCTTCATGAAAAATATTCGCACCAGTAAATGTGCCATTGCCACCAATGGCAATTACGCCTTCGATATCATGAGCAGATAGGGAATCAGCGGCTTGTTTTCTACCTTCTGGCGTCATGAAGTCTTTGCTCCGTGCCGTTTTCAGTATTGTACCGCCTCTATGAATGATATTTCGTACATCTTCCTTTTCTAGGCGTTTGATATCTCCTTCTATCATTCCTTGATATCCTCTATATATGCCATATACATGAAGTCCTTGGCTAGAGGCACTTCTTACTACAGCTCTTACTCCTGCGTTCATTCCGGGTGCATCTCCTCCTGATGTAAAAACAGCTATTCTTCTCATTGATTTATCTATTGATTCATGGTTTTATTATTCCATGATTTCGTTGATTTATTGTTTTATATAGGGTTGTATTATTGGTTTTTTGCTTATGTTTGGTGAGACGCGAAGCATCGCGTCTATACATTTTTATATTGGTAAATATTATGTATGAATTTTAATCATCCAACGGTGTGATATTCGATCATTCCTTGTATTGGTTTTCTTATGATTCTACCTAATGGTAAATTATATTTCCCTAATAATTCCTTTAAAATATCTTGGAAATAAAAAGCCACAGATCCAGTAAAACTTATGTTGTATCCTTTAGGATAATCCAATGTAAATACATTTTTGATAATAAATTCCTCAAAGGTGGCACGAATGATATCTTTACTGTAATCGTATTCGATGTTTTCTTTGAGAAATTTGGTAAAAGAAGCGAGGTAGGCATTTGGCTTTTCTGCATCATACAGTTCTGCTACGATTTGCTTAGGGGTTAAATTGTATTTTTCAATAAAGGATGTTCTAATATTTTCTGGCATGGTACCATAACAGTAGGATTGTAAAATAAGTTTCCCCATATGGTTTCCACTACCTTGATCTCCTGCTAAATGTCCTAGACAATTCAATCCATTGGTAATAATTTCTCCATCATATACGCAGCAATTAGAACCTGTGCCAAGAATGCAGGCAATACCTTTATCATCTCCAAAAAGTGCTTTTACAGCACCTAGCATATCATGATCTACGATGACATCTGCTTTTTCAAAGACTTCAGTTATTCCTTTTTTTACAATTTCGCAATTGACAAAAGAAGAACATCCAGCGCCATAAAAATATATTTCATCAATTCCTTTGGGATGTTCTCCTAGATGGGGAACTAATCTTTCCTGCAATTCCTTTGCGATAGCAGTGCTATTTATAATAAAGGGATTCAAGCCAGAAGTATGAAAGGTTTGTGGTGCTTCTCCATTTTGGATAAGTGCCCAATCCACCTTGGTAGAACCACCATCTGCAACTAATATTGATGTACTTTTTGACATAGCAAGTGTAAAATTGACACTAAGTTAGATAAATCTTTAATTTTCGCAAGTCTTCTTTCTGGTAATTGCATTTAGAGCTTGTTTAAATTGGATATTTTAGTCTGAAAACGTCCTTTTTATCTCCAAATCCCCTTATTATCAATGACTCTAAAAACTTGTAAAATGGATAGATTTTCCTTTGGAGGAATTGGTTAAATGAAGTTAAAAGGGACAGTTATACGCAATTGAATAATACCTTTCGTATTGGATATGTTTACTCATTAGTGAGATGACGAGGCACAAAACACAGTCGTAGCCATAGCTACGACGAGTATTTGTAACGAAGTAATCTTGCGAATGAGTCCATTTATATACGAAAGGTATTATTCAATTGCGTATTATTCATTTAATATCCCTAAAGGAATTCTAAAAGTACGTAAAGAACGTGGACTTACCCAAAATGAGTTTGATGAGTTGATAGGTGTAATGGGTAGTACTGTTTGGTTTTGGGAGAATGAGGTTTGTAAGTAATCTTATTCTATTGAATGAAAATAATTGGTATTAGACTTGAGGAAAGATAATTCGGAGGATAGACCTTTTCATTATTAGCAATAGAATGACTGCTTTTTACATCCCAATTACTGAGGTGGTAGTCCACGTAGTCGTTCCTGGCTTCCATGCATCATTCCCAAGAATCTCTAAATCATCTGCTCTTGTGTCATCTTTTGAATATATGAAATGTTAGTAAATCAGTGCCAGTAAAGTCACTATTGTCAGTGATCAATTCCAAAAGTAATTATATACTCATTTCCATTATCATCAAGATAAAAAGTTCTGACCTTTCCCTTAATAATAAAGATTTTTTTTATAAACATCTTCTTCTTGAACAATGTATTGTCCTTTTAAATAGGTTCTTAATTTTAGCTTGGAAACTAAAATAGTTTTCTCACCTTTAGTTAAAGTAATTTTTTGATTTATATGTTCTAAGATGCGTTTAAATTCCATAGAGTCGATTTAATATTTTGTAGGTTAAATTGAAATCACAAACGGTTTATATAAAAATAAAACTGAGTACCAAAATGATTTAGTACTCAGTTTAGGGATTAGGAAGTTAATAAAGTACGCAAAATGTCGAGGTTATTATTTTCCTAATCCCTAATTTTTAATCCTGTATCATTATTCAGAATGGTACATTTTTATTATTCTGGCAAATCGGTATCATAAGTCACTTCTATCATTTCAGGTACTGCCATATCACTACCTCCCAAACCAAACAAATTTCTGTTGACCATCGCCTTACCTGTCACATGAAAGGGATTCGTGTTGGTCACAGAAAAGGTGCTGCTCATGTCTTGACTCAAACCTTTCATATTCAATTTCATATCGGCGGTATAAGTGCCATCACTTTGTTTTTTGACATTCATAATGTCCATCGTGGCAGTTGTGAATTTTTCGATATTGAAAAAGTCAGGTGCTTTTAAATGACCAGTCAGTTGGGGACTTTTTTCCCAAATAGAGGTTAAATCAATAGCTAAAGAAGCTTCGAGAGATTTTATTTCTGAAGCAGCATTAGTCATCACATCTATTTTTGTAAAATGCCAGCTTTTAAACTCGCCATTGGCATTATAACGGTCATTGGCAGCTGTAAAAGTGATTTTGCCATCTGTTA
>JBNMOV010000157.1:0-9744 GCA_051275765.1 Maribacter sp.
GAAGTGCAACATGGTTTATCCTTACTTTCTCCTAGAGAAGTAGAAGTGCTTTCGTCTTATTATGGTTTAAAAGAACATAAATCATTGACATTAGAAGAAATTGGCGAACTCTATGGATTAACTAGAGAACGGGTAAGACAAATAAAAGAGCGTGCTATCAGAAGATTGAGAAAATCTTATAATAGAAATGCGATGAAGTCTTACTTAGGAATGTGATAAAGTCTAATTAAGGGATGAGAAACAAATAAACGCTACCTTCTAACTTGCCTTTTTGTTTGCTAACTTCATTGAAAATACTCGCCATAGCTACGGCTATGTCTGCGTTTTTCGCCTTATTAGCAAGCAAAAATTCTGCGTTATAAGTGGTATCGTTTATTTATTTCTCATTCCTAAGCTTATAATTTCAATGAAAAAAAACTTCAATGCAATTTTGCATTGAAGTTTTTTTTGTTTTACGAAACAAAGAAACATATTATCAAAAAGAAAAGCCTTGATGAATTTTCATCAAGGCTTTTCAATATTAGAAAGAAGAATGATTATTTCTTTTCTTCTGGCTTCAATATAAATTGAGCTACTTTATCTAAATTCAATACTTTCTTAGCCATAGTTTGAACAGCATCAGAATTCAAATTATCTACTAATTTATCATATTCAACTTGTTGGATTCTAGTAGGATTCAAGTTGTTACGGTAAGCAGACTGTAAGTATCCAGACCAGAATCTGTTTTCCTTCAATCCTTTTACTCTTTCTTGACGCTGAGTTTCAGATACTTTAGTAATATCTATATCAGATACACCATTGTCAATCAACTTCTGAATTTCTTCCTTAGTGATTTCAACTAAATTATCTACTTCACCTGGTTCAGCATTGAAGAAAATCAAGATGCTATACTCTTCTTTAGGCCATCTTTCAACGTCTCCTTGTACTTGTACACCATAAACACCACCTTCGTCTTCTCTTAATCTCTCACGAAGCTTGATATTCAATACAGAAATCATAGAACGGAAATCATAACGTGCCTGAGCATCATCCCAATCGAATTCATCACTGAAACCTAGGTATGCGAATGATTTCTGTGTTTCTCCTTTATAAAGGGTCTTTTCAATCTTTACTTTTGGAGATACAACGTTTACATCTTTCCAAGTTTCCTTTCTATTTGAACTAGGAAGGTTTCCTAAATAAGATGCCAACTGATCTTGGATTGCATTAGGCTCGAAATTACCAGTAAATACGAAAGTAAAATCAGAAGCATCAGCAAAACGATCCTTATAGATTTCCATGATTCTATCTAGATTCACTTTATCCAAATCTTCTACAGTAGGCATGATTTTCTTACGAGGATGATTATTAGTCATTTCTTTGAATATCTCAGAAAAGAAATAGAACTGAGGATTAGCACCCATGAAAGATACCTGTGTTTTCATTTGAGTCATATAAGAACTCATCGCTGCTTCATCTTTTCTAGGCTCAGTAAAGTATAGATATACCAACTGAAGCATCGTTTCAAAATCCTTAGGAGAACAAGAACCGTTGAGTCCTTCACTCAATTCGCCAATGTATGGAGAAACACCAACAGTTTTACCTGCCAACATTTTTCTTAACTCTGTATCACTGAATTTAGAAACACCAGACTGATCTACAATCGTAGACGCTTGTGATGCACTCATGAAATCCTCATCACTATAAAGTGAATGACCACCTGCTGAATAAGCAGACATAATGATTTCATCATTCTTGAAAGTAGTAGGCTTCAAAATGATTTTTACACCATTAGCCAATGTCATTTCTGTTACGCCAATTTCTTTTACTACATTAGTAGAAGTAATCGCTACAGGACTGAATTTCTTAGCCAATAATGGCTCACTAGAAACTTCATCTATATATGCAGCTACTTCCTTGGAATCAGCTTCATTCAATACTCTCTGGATATCTGCCTTAGTAGGCATAGTAATACCTTCTTTTTCTGGACCAGTTACAATAACAACTCTGTTTTCGTCAGTAATCCACTTAGTCGCTAACATATTTACTTCTGCTAAAGTAATCGTAGGAAGGAATTTTTCATACAATTCAAATGTTTGCTTAGGACTTGGCATTGGACTACTTTCCAAGTGATTGGAAACATAACGTGTGGCCAATCTACGAGAAGGAGTCTTATCAGATTCCTTGTATTGCTTTTCTATGCTATTCAATACTGATTTCTTGGTACGCTCCAATTCCGTAGAAGTGAATCCATGCTTCAATACTCTTTGGTTTTCCAACAATAATGCTTCCAAACCTTTTAATACTCCTGTTGGCTCAACACCAGCAGCACCATAATAAGCATCTTTTGTTCTTACAATATTCGTATAAGAAGAAAATCCATAAAGAAATGGAGGATCAGCTTTCTTAGTCAATTCTTGCAAACGAGTACTTAGCATTCTATTATACATGCTATGAACCATTCTTGTTCTATAATCTCCCATGTTGTTAACCTTCATAGGATCATGCTTATACATGATTTGAACCTGCGTAGAAGAAGCTTCTTTATCCGTTACTATAGATATAAGCGTTTCTTTGTGCATCGGTACATCATATTCAATTTTCTCACGTGGCTTCTCTGGATTTTTTAAAGTACCAAAACGCTCTTTGATTTCCTTTTCCATAGCATCGACATCGACATCTCCTACTACGATTACAGCCATCAAATCTGGACGGTACCAATCCTTATAAAAACGAGTAAAGACATCATAAGGTGCATTTTGGATAATCTCTGGCTTTCCAATAGGCAATCTCTCTGCATAACGAGAATCCTTGAATATTAGAGGGAACCATTCGTTTCTCATTCTTTCATCTGCTCCCAGACCAGAACGGTGTTCTCCCATGATAACACCTCTTTCCTTATCGATTTCTGTACCATCAAAGGTGATAGCTCCAGCCCAATCCTGAATGATAAGCATACCTTTATCTAGCATTTCTTGCGAATCAGTTCTTACTTGAAGCATATATACTGTTTCATCGAAAGAAGTATAAGCATTCAAATCCGCACCAAATTTAGTACCAGTGGATTCTAGGTAATCTACTAATTCACTCTTAGAGAAATTTTCAGTACCATTAAAAGCCATGTGCTCTGAAAAGTGAGCTAGACCTTGTTGGTCTGCATCCTCTTGCATTGCACCAGCATTGATAGCAAGACGAAGTTCAGCTCTTTGCTCTGGCTTGGCATTCTTTTGAATGTAGTACTTCATACCATTAGGCAATGTACCCATACGAACTCTGTCGTCAGTAGGAACATCCTTTTTTGTCCAGTCTGGCATGCTTTCGCCTACGCCTACCATAGCTTCTTCTACACTAGGTTTTTCAGTGGGACTCTCGATAGGTTTTTCAGTAGCTTTTGTTGCAGTTCCAGTCTTAGGAGTACAGGCTGTAATCAAACCTGCGACTGCCATTACCAAGAATGCAAAGAAGAAATTGAATCTAAATTTCATGATAAATTGATTAGTTGAAAAATTAGTCAGTGACTATAAATTTTATTAGAAAATTGATTTTTAGGTGAATTATTAATTCTCTAACAAACTCTAGAATATGATTGTTTGTATATTCGCAGCAAAATTAGGGAATCATTTCTCTATTAAAGACATTATTAGACCTAAAGAGGTTGAAAAATAGATAAGTGATGGTATTATTTCGATAATCGAATATTTTTAGCAATACTTATCACATTCTTATTAGTTTTAATATCAAAGTTAGAGATATAGATATAATGGCAGAACCAAAAAGATATTTAGTAACAGCAGCATTACCTTACGCAAATGGTCCTTTGCATATTGGACATTTAGCAGGTGCATATTTACCTCCGGATATTTATGTAAGGTATTTGAGAATGATGGGAAAAGATGTTGTTTTTGTATGTGGTTCTGATGAACATGGTGCAGCAATAACGATACGTGCCAAAGCTGATGGAGTACAACCACAAGAAATTGTGGATAGATATCATAATTCTATAAAGTCTACCTTTGATAAAGTAGGTGTGAATTTTGATATTTTTCATAGAACTTCTGCTGAATTACATCATCAGACTGCACAAGATTTTTTTAGGGTTTTGAATGATAAAGATGAATTTCTTCTTCAAAAATCTGAACAGTATTTTGATGAGGAAGCACAGCAATTCTTAGCAGATCGATATATTACTGGAACTTGTCCTAAATGTGGTCATGACGAAGCTTATGGCGATCAGTGCGAAAACTGTGGTTCTACATTGAGTCCTACGGAATTGATTAATCCAAAATCCAAAATGAGCGGTGCTATACCTGTCATGAAGGAAACGAGTCATTGGTATTTGCCATTGGATAAGTATGAGGATTGGTTGCGTCCTTGGATAGAGGATGGAATTTTGGAAGGAGAAACGCATCATAACCCAAAAGATTGGAAAACACATGTATTAGGTCAATGTAGATCTTGGATCGATAGTGGTTTGCAACCTCGTGCGATGACCAGAGATTTATCTTGGGGCGTAGATGTGCCACAGGAAATAGAAGGTTCAGAAGGAAAGAAATTATATGTTTGGTTAGATGCTCCAATAGGATACATTTCTGCTACCAAACAATGGGCTGCTGATAATGGAAAAGATTGGGAAACGTACTGGAAAGATGAGGATACTAAATTAGTACATTTCATAGGGAAAGATAATATCGTATTTCATTGTATTATTTTTCCTGTTATATTAAAAGCTCATGGCGATTATATTTTACCAGAGAATGTTCCTGCGAATCAGTTTTTGAATTTAGAAGGAAGGAAAATTTCTACTTCTAAGAACTGGGCGATTTGGGTACATGAGTTTGTTGATGAATATCCAGAGTTAGTAGATATTCTTCGTTATTACATGATAAAGACGATGCCTGAAAATAAGGACAGCGAATTTACATGGAAGGGCTTTCAAGAGGTGAATGATACAGAATTAGTGAATAATCTAGGTGGATTTATTCAGCGAGTAACTGTATTGATCAATAAGAATTATGACGGAGTTATTCCAGAGATTGATGAGTCATTAATAATTACTTGTTCTGCTGACAAAGAGCAAACCACTACATTTAAAGCAGAATATAATGCGATCATTCTTCATTTGGAAAAGATAGCTTCATTCATTGAAAAATATGAATTTAGAAATGCTTTGACTGAATTGATGAGCCTGTCTAGTTTAGGGAATGGTTTATTGCAAAATAATGCTCCTTGGGCTTTGATAAAAACAGATCCAGAAGCGACTAAAGTTGTATTGAATATCGCTGCACAATTAGCTGCCGTATTAAGCGTAGCTATGCGTCCATTCATGCCGCATAAATCTGATGAATTGAGAGCTGTTTTAGGTTTGGATTCTATTGATGAAAATCAAGAATGGCTTACAATGATGGATAAACTGAGGAATGGAATTCCATTATTAGCTGCTGGACATCAAATCCAAAAACCTAAACATTTATTCACTAGATTGAGTAAAGAATGGGTAGAAGAACAAATCCAAAAATTGGAAGATAGCCAAGTAACTGAAACGAGCTATGCTCCATTAAAGGAAATGGCTACTTTTGATGATTTCCAAAAAATGGACATTAGGACAGGAATCGTTACGACTGCTGAAAAGGTAAAAAAAGCGAAGAAGCTATTGAAACTGACCGTCAATATAGGTTTTGAAGAAAGGACTGTCGTTTCTGGTATCGCTGAATTTTTCAAACCAGAAGATGTAATAGGACAAGAGGTCGTACTTTTGGCTAATTTAGCTCCTAGAAAAATACGTGGCGTAGAATCACAAGGTATGATTCTAATGGCTGAAAATGATAAAGGAGAATTGGCTTTTGTGAGTCCTAGTACTGGATTTGGAAATGGATTTGTAGTAAGATAAAAAACAATTTAGCTTTGGTAAACCTTTTTTAGGTTTGCTAAAGCTAAATTTAGTAATCACGTTTGACTAAGGTTAAAGTCTAAAGAGTTAAAACATAGGATATTCGTAGTTGCAAACTACGAATATCTATGTGTTATTAGATAATTATAATTTCGACATGAAAAAAATCAAATCCATCTTATTATTGATTTTACCACTAGTAGCTATAACTGCCGGATATCTCATGTCAACGAAAGAACTTTGGGGCTATGAAATACTAGTTTTGTTTCTATCTATTTGGTTATTTTTAGTCGTTTTCTTTGAGAAGAAATTTACTCGACTACACAATCATAGACGATATATTGGGCAGTCCTTACTTTCAGGAGTATTGCTTTGGTTAGGTTTTCCTAGTTTGGGACTTTCTCCTTTATTATTATTGGCTTTTGTACCACTTTTAGCAGTAGAACGTGATATAAGTTTGCATTATGGCGGTACAAAAAAGCGAGAAGTATTCAAATTCGCTTTTGTTACTGCCATGACTTGGAATATATTGAGTACCTATTGGGTAGGAAATTCCGCCTTATTTGCTGGCATATTCGCAGTAGTCGCTAATTCACTTTTAATGACTATTCCTTTTGTTTTAGGACATGTGGTAAAACATAGAACACCTAAATTGAAATATGCTCCATTAGTTTGTTTTTGGTTGGCATTTGAATATCTGCATTTAAGATGGGATTTATCATGGCCTTGGCTGACTTTGGGGAATGGATTTGCTTCATTCCATTCATGGATTCAATGGTATGATATTACTGGAGTTTTAGGTGGAAGTCTTTGGATATGGATTTGTAATATCTCTATTTTCAATCTTTGGAATCGCTATAAAAAGCAAGAGTTGACGATGTTTAAGGCATTGTCACTTGCTGTTGCTTTTATTATTCCATTAGCCATTTCTATTTATAAATATTACAATTTTAAAGAAGGTACTGAAACCATAGAAGTAGTTTGTATGCAGCCTAATTATGAGCCGCATTATATCCAAGGAAATGATAGCAATATAGAAGTGCTGACCAAGTGTATGAAAGACGCAGAAGGCATTATTGATAGCACAACGAATTACGTTCTTTTTCCAGAATCTACTTTTGGTGGCTTAGTAGATAGAGGTGATTGGGATGAAAATGATGTAATTCATGCTTTTAAGATCATCACAGGCATGGAATTTCCTGATTTGAATATCCTAGCTGGAGCAACAGTTTATGCACCACTTACAAAAAACGATGCTGATTTACCTAGTACACGAATGCAAATAAGAGGACGAGATACGACTTATTTCCATGCTTATAATGGAGCGATTCAAGTAGGAGCACAAAAAGTACAAACCTATAAAAAATCGAAATTAGTCATAGGTCCAGAATATTTGCCTTTTGGAAATTATCTAGGATTTTTAGAAGATCGAATTTCAAAAATGGGAGGTACGCTAAAAGGATTGGCTACACAAGAAGAAAGAGCAGTTTTCGAATCTAAGAAAGGGAATGCAGCACCTGTGATTTGCTATGAGCAGAATTTTGGAGAATTCATGCGAGGCTATATTGCAAATGGTGCAGATTTCATCGCTATAGTAACGAATGATGGTTGGTGGGGATATACAGATGGTTATCGTCAACATAGAGAATTTGCTAGATTACGAGCCATAGAATATAGAAGAAGCATCGCTCGTGCTGCGAATACTGGTTCTTCCTGTTTTATCAATGCTCGTGGAGATATGCAACAAGCTACAGATTATGGTGTGACTGCTGTGATTAAACAAGATATCGCCTTGAATAATTGTATAACTACTTATTATACAATGGGCGATTTTATTGGAAGATTAGCTGGGTTTTTAGGTATTCTGTTTTTGTTGAATGGTTTTGTAGTAGGAAGATTGAAAAATAAGGAAAAATAAGATATTAGGTATTAATTATAATAAAAAAGCAGCTATGAAACTTAATCCATAGCTGCTTTTTATTCTAATATGCATTTTCCTATCTCTGAACAACGAATTTCATCGTTTTTACATCATCTCCAGAGTACATACTCAAAAGATAATAGCCTGTAGATAGATTACTAATATCAAAGGTTTCCTTTTTCATTCCTTCACTATAAAAATTATGCTGTACTTTCAATACCTTGCCTGCCATATCGCTGATAACTATCCGCACATCACTATCAGCAGCCATTTCGAATTCAATATTGATTTTTCCTCTGGCAGGATTAGGATATAGAATAGGATCAGCTAAATCTCTTGCTGTAACTCTAGCACTTACTGCATCCGTATTGAAAAACTGCTTGACATCATAAGCTGACCACTCATCATTATTACACCTTGCTCGTACTCTGTATTCGTAAGTGGAATTAGGATCCAACCCTGTGAGATAAATAAAATTATTGCCTGGTGTATTGCTTTTGAATAACCATGTGGCTGTCCCTACCTTGCGATATCTTAGCCTATTTTTATATACATTAGGATCATTATCCCACCTGATTTTTACTCGAACACTATCCAAATAAATAGAAGCTACCCCTGTAGGAATGGCACATGTACTGGTGTAAAACTGTCCTATTTCTGTAAAATCAGACCATCTGTCTGTATCGCATTTTGAACGAATTTTGAATTGATAATATTTATTTTTTACTAGTGTACTGATGGTTCGCTGGGGATTGGTTGAACTTACTATCATCCAGTTATCAGCTCCCTTGATGCGATACCAAACTTGGTGGAATACCGCAGAAGGATCTGGATCCCATGTGAACGAAGCAGTTGTTCCTGCCAATAATGTGACCATTTCATTCGTAGGAATAGGGCAATGCAATTCAGCGAATGACAAGCCGCTTTTTACTGCGAAAGGAGAAAAATCGGTAATATCTCCAGCTTCTTGATAGCTGTGATCTGCGTAATCTGTATCTTGTAAGGCAGCAGATGTAGTCTGGTCTCCCCATTCTCCATTAGTGTAATGCGTGATTTCTGACTCCAAAGGATCGAAGCCTGCATCTTCCTGTCCGGATTTCCAAATCAATCGCATGGTTACATCAGAATCCCCAGCTGTACCTTCATTGATGAGCCAAGTTCTAAGAACGACTGCTTCTGTGATTTCGTCGCCGGAAGTACCATCTTCATACACGACATCCTGTACTCTGATATTGAACTCATCCACTATGCCATCGTTTTTTAGACGAGCGGGATTGAAGGTACTATTACCTACCGGGAAAAACACAAAATCACTGCCCACTTCCCTGATGAGCACACCTGTTCCATCTGTTTGGATGTAATTGTTTTCATTGATATTGGCGAATGTAGCAGTATTTGACATATTGAGATTATAATCTCCTAATTGTAATTTGCCAGATGCCAATGCCAATTCATTTTCTATGGATACATCCTGTCCTAATCTGGCATTATCTCCAGTTTCATTGATTCTTAAATCATAAAACATGGTGGATGATGTGCCACTAATGTCAGGCGAACTAAGATCTCCTCTTATATCCACTTCAGCAGTCCCAGCATCAAAAGTGCCATCATTAATCCATTGAGCATTATGGAGTACGATTTTGGTGTTGCCTGTGGCATTTACATTTCCGCCTGTAATATGCAGTTTTGCGGATTGTGCAAACATGGTTAGTGGGGAAAATATGATGAGTAAAATGATATATTTTTTCATAATTAGATAATCTAATTTAGAGATATTAAGAATTTTGTTAGAAATTTTATTCTTCAAAAGAGTAATTAAACTCCTAACAAACACTAAGATTTTAAACAACTTCATAAATAAGCTCTAGTCCATTGCTGCTTCTATCTTTCTCAATCTTTCTTCAAATGTAGTATTCTGCTTTTTCAAAGCTGCTATTTCCTCTTTTTGCTGTTCTAT
>JBNMOV010000158.1:0-9684 GCA_051275765.1 Maribacter sp.
GTTATTTGGTAATCGTTGAGGTCTATAACTTTGTTACTCCTATTGAACAATTCTACAAACTCTGCATCTGGCAAACCTAATACTGGACTAGGATCTGCCATAATTTCGTTGATGAGTACATCGTAAGGTTCTGCTAGTTCACCTACTGCGTAAGTAAATGCGAAAGTGGTATTATCTGCTGCATTTCCTGCTGCATCGCTGACAGTGGAAATCGCTGTATAATCTATCAGGTTTATTAATGGTACTGACATGGTGATAATAACTGCTGATGGATTAGCAGGATCTATCATCGTTGAAGCGATGGTCACTCCATTATCTAATAAAAAGTTAGCTGCGTTAGCTGCAGATATTGGATCTAGTGGCTCATTGAAATAAAAAACAAGTTCTGTGGATGAGTTAATCTCTACATTTTGTAATTCTGGAGGAGTATTATCTACGAATAAAGGATTTACGAGAAAATCATCGAAGAAAAATTTATCCTTTCTTGTAGTAGTATAAGTACAACGAACACCAAAATAATATCCTATTGGATGCGTGCCATCTACTGCTGTTCCTAATGAGGTGTAATTAGTTCCACCTATTTCATCTAGGAATAACTCCCAAGTATTGGAAGCATCCCTTGTCACTCTTACTCTTACAGCAGGTACAGATACGTCTGTTACATCATCTGGACTACTGATTAATCCTGATGTAGATGTACCCGTTTGCCTTCTTAATTCTACTACATCGCTTGTTCCTCCTATTGATACAAAATAACCATTCAGATCAGAATCGAAATCGTTGACATCTGCATTGAGGTATACTCTGGTATAATTAGAACTGGAAGGATTGAAATCCATGCGGACGTAAAATTCCCAAGTGGTCTCTCCTTCTGTGATAGCATTAAGATAAAGTGAGGATTGGGAAGAGGTAGGTGTGAGGAGATCAAATAACTGTAATTCTCCTGTATTGATTTGGAAGCGATCTGTATTTCCCATCCATTCTGGAGAATTATTAAAATCTCCATCATCAAAATTATCCGTCAATTGTGCAAAAGTCGCTAAAGATGTCCATAGGATGACGAGTAAAGCTAAGGTGTATTTCATGCTGTCTGGATTAGTCATGTTAATTGTGTAGCTATTAAAAAGAGTCACTTAGAAAATTAAAGTTATGAAAAAGAAGTGTAAGGCTATATTTACTTAGGTTTAAAATTTGTAAAGCACCTGCCTAAGATTCTATTATGGTATTATGCTAAGGTTCTTCTTTCCATATTTTCATATACCAATATACGAACTACCCTATATAACCTGTGAGTTATGTGACTGATACCTAAATAAGGTATTCGTTATTTTCTTAATTGAGCTGTTTGTTACTGACGATGTGAACAATGTAATATATTATCATTCCAATCCTTACTAACATTGTCAAAAGGAGTATCAAAACGCTACTCTCATACTTCCAAATATTCTGCTTACTCATCATTTATTGATCTTCGATAGTCGTAATTTTTCTTGTAATCATCTCCATTAAAGCTAAAAATGAAAAAAATAAAGTACTATTATTATAAGGGGAGAAAAAGGGAGTATTCTTAATATTATTTTTTACTTATGCTCATTATCTATTCATTTTTAGTGAGTTCTATAGTAATAAAGATACGCAAGATAGACGAATGTGAACGGTACAATTTGGTAAAAATGGACTATGATTAAAAAAAAATGGAATAAAGATCATAAAAGTATGTCTAGGTATTTCCTTATTATTGAAAAGTATGTATATTTGCCCTCCTTTTAAAGAAAAGGGAAGTTTACATTGAATTATTATTCTATTAAAGAAGATGATTATTAAATTAATCATAATGGTCCGTTCGTCTAGGGGTTAGGACGCCAGGTTTTCATCCTGGTAACACGGGTTCGATTCCCGTACGGACTACTTTTTCTTTTTAAGAATAATAATACAATAGGTAAAATACGGTCCGTTCGTCTAGGGGTTAGGACGCCAGGTTTTCATCCTGGTAACACGGGTTCGATTCCCGTACGGACTACTTTTTTACCATTCAAAAAGACCTGATAGATTTTCTATCGGGTCTTTTTTGTTTTATAGTGATTTGAATCATAATTATAGCATTCCATTTGGTACAAATCCAATACGACATTATAAGTTATAATTAGTACAATACGATTACACACTCCTACTAGTACCGTTCATAAAGTGACATAAAATAAGGTGGATAATTTTCATTATCCACCTTATTTAAAATTGATTTAAAGCCTAATTTTATGTAAATTTTTTCTTATTCATCTTCTTTCTGTACATAACCTGAAGTCACCACCTCTAAATCCTTTACCTCTTCGGCAGAATACGTTTCATCACTTACGCCTAGTTTTGAATTATTGAATGGTGCAGGAAATTTTCTGCCCCGTACAGCTTTCGAGTCAGACTTATTGAAAGTATTATTACCAGAGCCTAATCTTCCTTCTTTTTTACGCTTCAGGCGTTCCATTTACTCCGCTTTAGGAGTAATTACAACTACAATGTTAGTAAATTCAGCTATTGTCTTATTAGAAACCAAAACAGATTTCGGTTTTTCTTCTATTTCCCATACTTCCATTGGAAGATCAGGAGTTGCTATCGAATCTCCAGAAGGATTACCAAAAGACATGAAGCCCACAACAGCTAATATCACAACTCCTCCTAAAAGAAATAAGATACTTTTTTTAGAATTCCCTTTGTTCTCCTCTAAATTCTTATCGATAGTTGTATTCTTATTATCTAATGCCATGTTCTCTGTTTTTGCCGCCTAATATCAGCGATATTGTAAAATAGTCTAGTTATCAATATACTTACACATAATACATATACAATATATTATATTACTAAACAATAATGTTGCCAAGATAGTGACACAAACAAAAATACATTAAAAAAAATAATATTTATATAAAACAACTATATTATTAGCAAATACAGATTAATCCAAGCCGTATTTGTCTAATAAGTACACCAATGCTGTAATAGATGCAGCACCTAATTCTAATTCTCTTTTATTAACTACGTCTGGCGTATCAGCGGGTGTATGATGATAATCAAAATAACGCTGGCTGTCTGGCAAAAAACCAAAGAGTAAACCTTTTTGGCTCTTAAGCTTACTTACATCTGCTCCTGAACCTCCCTTTTTCAAATTCAAGCCATAAGGTTCTAGCAATGGCAACCATGCTATGACTTTTCTGAACTTATCATTAAAAATATCATCCTCGCCCTCTGCTGTAAAACCTCTAGGCGTAAAGCCTCCCCTATCGGATTCTATGGCTGCCATGTGGTACTCATTTCTTAAGTTAGATGAATCCCTGTATGCATTGGCTCCTGCTCCACCATTTTCTTCATTCATGTACAATACACATCTTAGTGTACGCTTAGGCTTATAATTCAGTTGATTGAGTATGTGAATAACATCCATCGAATGAACACAGCCTGAACCATCATCATGTGCTCCAGTTCCTATATCCCAAGAATCCAGATGACCACTGACGAGAATAATTTCCTCTGGTTTTTCACTACCTCTTATCTCTCCTATTACATTATAAGAAAGCTTAGGTTTCAAATTTTCGCAGGTAGTCCTAAAATAGACCCTTACTGGTTCTTCTTCCAATGCTGTCATCAATATATCTGCTGCCATGGTACTAATTGCCACAGCTGGACATTCGTTTCCATCTCTATATACTGTAGATCCTGTATGCGGCACATCGTCCGTCTTATTAGTCATCGAACGAACCAATGTACCTACCCCACCATATTTAGCCGCCATCGTTGGGCCATAAACTCGTTGTCCTACGGCTCCTCCATATGCTGCGAAAGTACTGATTTGAGTTTGGTCAAAAGGGCGATTATAAAACACAATTTTCCCTTTCAGCTTTCCTTGCTTACCTAATTCCTCTGCTTCGTCCAAGGATTCTACTTTTACAACCTCTGCTGAGACACCAGCATTACCAGTTCCTATGGAATTCCCTAATGCCACAGCATTCAAATCCACTGTCCCCATTCTTTTGGAAATCATGCGGCATTGTTCTTTTTCTCCCCTCGTCCAATGAGGAACCATGCAAGGCTGCAACCAAACGGTATCCATATTCATACTATCCAGCATTTGGCGAGTATATTCTACTGCCGCTGCTGCTTCAGGCGAACCGCTTAATCTACCACCTATTTCTTTAGTGAGATACATTAACCAGTCATAGCCCTGACCGTCTGTAAGTGTTTTATCAAAAATAGATTTGATGAAGAAGGCATCTTCATCTGTATCATCATTTTGGGAAAATGAGAATGTTGCAATAAGGATAAAGGAAGAAAGAAGTATCAATTTTTTCATAAGACATTGTATTTTTGGTAAATATAATGTCTTCTACCAATCCATATCTAAAATCTCCATTAAATTCAGTGTCTTTTCCTCTTTATACCACGTTATTTTTTTCAGCAATAGCTACGACTATTACTGAAAAAAATACCTCGCTTAAGAAAAAATACTGGAGAATTTATCATACAAATTCTAAACATGGATTGATATTATAATAGCTAAAAGGGCTGAGAATAAATTCTCAACCCTTTTAGCTATTACAAAAAATACTATTATTTAGGAACACATGTTCCTGGTACAAAAGCATTAATGATGTCTATAGACTCATCGAACGTCAGACCTGATCCGTCATCATCATAATCATCTTCACATATTTCTCCTTGTCCAGCACACTCATAGCAGTTCTTGTCCTTGCAAGAAGATAGAGATACTATAGCTATAACGGCTACTATGGCAAATAAGCTAAAAATCTTAGGTGATTTCATTATTTAAATATTTTTAAGATGAAAAATTAAATATAAATGTACAAATTTTTACTAAAAAAATAGGTAGTTACAATTATTGATTTACGTAATAGAATTGTTGCACATTACATGAATCCCCTTAATTTTACTCAGGTATTTTTTATAAAAACCATTACACCCATTTGAATCATAATTATCGCATATTAAGTAGCATACTTCCTTCTTACAAGAAGCTAAAAATAATAAAGCGAATACACCAACTACAGCAAAAATTCTAGATAATTTTATCTTAAAAATATTTTATGGTTAAAAATGAACCGCGAAAATAAGTGTATTCCCCGATAAATAACCAATTGACATTATTAACGATTGTATTATTACTGTTACGTATTATATAAGGCCTCTCGATTTTAGTTCAAGGTATTTATTTAATGTATTCATGGAGAGTTCTTCTGGCTTAGTGAGTATTGCCTGAATACCATATTGGCGAAGTTTGGATACGATTTGCTCTTTTTCGTATATATATTTTTGGGCTACTGTCTGATGATATATTCCTTCTACAGTAGCTACTTCTTTTTCTGAGAAACTTTTAATTTCTGTATTCTCAAAAAACACCACTACTAACAAATGTTGGTTATTAATACGACGCAATAATGGCAGCACTCTTTCCAGAGCGTACATACTTTCAAAATTGGTGAAAAGAAACAATAAACTTCTACCAGAAATCAGATTACGAACGCCACGATATAGCAATTCATAATTGGCTTCTAAGTTCCTTTCCTTCTCTCTATATAGTGTTTGTAGTATCGTATTCAGCTGATTGGCTTTGCGTTCTGCCTTTATAGTAGCTCCTATGATGTCAGAAAAAGTCATCATTCCTGCTCTATCATGTTTCTTGAGGGCGATATTAGAAATAATCAAGGAACTGTTGACCGCATAATCCATTAGACTCAAACCGTTGAATGGCATTTTCATGCTACGACTCTTATCTATAATACAGTAAATCTGCTGTGCCCTTTCATCTTCGTATTGATTCACCATCAGCTTATTGGAACGACTAGTTGCCTTCCAATTCACACTACGATAGTCATCGCCTCTTACATAATCTTTAATTTGTTCAAACTCGTAACTATGTCCTATCCTTCTCATTCGCTTCAATCCTCCCTTATCCATTGTTACTTTATCAAATGCCTTTAATTCAAAATTTTTCATTTGAATCAAGGAAGGGTAAACGGGAAGTGTCATTGGGTATTTATGTTCATACCTTCTTTGCAATAATCCCAACATGGAAGTCATATAAACGTGGATATGTCCAAATTTATATTCGCCTCTAGTTTTAGGACGAAGCTCATACTTGATTTCTTTTTCTTCTAAGGTTTTTAATTTGAAACTAACTTCAAAGTCCCTTTTTTGAAATTCAATAGGTAATTCGTCTATAACAGTAAGGGAGAAAGGCTGTGATGATATATTTTCGATTTTTATTCTAATAGGATTGGTATCTCCTAGTGAAAATACTTTAGGTAAGTATCTTCTTACTTTCAGCGGATGCTTCAAAGTAAAAAGCATCATAAAATCTACTAGAATCAGCACGCCTAAAAATGATAATAATGCCCAAGGAATAACAATAGGATCCAGATTTCTATCTTGGAAAAAATCCAAATCATTCAAAAAATAGGCGACTATAAATGATAATACTACAAGAGATGCTAGTCCAAAAAAACGAGACGACAAGAATAAATCCTTGGCAGCACGATATAGCATCAGCAGTAGCAACGCCGCGAGGATAAACCCTACGAAATAAACAGCTATCTCCTTATCTTCCCAAAATGTAGCAAAATCAATCATACTCTTCCGTTACCAGTTGGCAGTTACCTGTTATCAGTTACCAGTAAACAGTTCATCAAGGAATTTCACCTTATTACTTAAAATGAACATATGTATTTCAGTTTAAGCATATAAGTTTATATTTCATCCTAATCAAATACTGTTCATTGGTAACTGTTTACTGTTCACTGTAAACTGAAATTATCTAGGTACTTCTATTCTTTTTAGTATTTCATCTATTACGTCACTGGTTTCTGTTCCTTCCATTTCTCTTTCTGGTGTCAGAATGATTCTATGGTTGAGGACAGGGTATGCTACATATTTGATGTCATCTGGCGTTACGAAATCTCTTCCTGCCATCGCTGCTACGGCTTTGGATGTTTTCATAATTGCCAATGATGCACGAGGAGATGCTCCTAGGAATAAATCTCCATTATTTCTAGTATCGTGTACTATCCTTCCGATATAGTCCAAGAGCTCATCTTTGATATGTACTTGTTCTATGATACGGCTATATTCTGCTATTTCAGCAGCAGAACATACAGGCTTGACATCATTCTGTACTGTATTATTAAAATCACTCTTAAAACGACGCAAAATCAACTGCTCATTCTCTAATGAAGGATATTCCATATTGATTTTGAAAATAAAACGATCCAGTTGTGCTTCTGGAAGTTTATATGTTCCTTCTTGCTCAATAGGATTTTGAGTAGCTAATACAAAAAATGGCAATGTCATCTTGTGTGTAGTACCATCTACAGTTACTTGCTTCTCTTCCATCACTTCAAACATCGCCGACTGCGTCTTGGCAGGGGCACGATTGATTTCATCTATGAGTACGATATTCGAAAATACTGGACCAGAGCTGAAATTAAATTCAGATGCATGTAGATTATATATCGTTGTTCCTACTACATCAGATGGCATTAAATCTGGGGTGAATTGGATTCTTGAAAAATCAACAGCTAGTGTTTTTGCCATCAGTTTTGCCATCAGTGTCTTGGCTATACCTGGTACACCTTCCAATAGAACATGACCACCAGTAAACAATCCTGCCAACATCAATTCGATCACTTCATCCTGTCCAATGATGACTTTCTGGATTTCATCCTTGATTTTATCGACTGCGGAACTAACCCTATCTATATTGGCTACTTTCTCTTGAGCCCATTCCATTTCAGGGGTAGCGTTTTCATCTAGATTGTTCAAATTATCGTCCATAAAAGAGATATTTAGATTTAGAGATAGCTGCCTTCGTAGGCAGTTTTAGATTTAGAGATGTTAGAAACTGTTTTACCAAATCTATTATCTATAAATAATTTTATACGATTACTTATCAATACGTTTCTTCCGTACCATCATACAATTTTGAAAACATAGAGTAACAATCTCTATATCATCAAAAAGGCTTAGTACTTTCCTTATTTACACAATTTATATACATCCTCTATTTCCCTATGAAAACTCTTAAGCGTTTCATCTGAAACAAATGAGGATTTACTTATATTATTGTAATAATTAATGATTTCATTGAATCTGTCTATTCCTATACCAGAGCGTTTTGCTACTGTGGTAATGAATGTTTTGTCCAGTTTCTTTGTAGATATTCCGTACCTGTTTCTAATGAAGGCCAAGAATATTTTCATTTTCTGCTGACAGAGTTTCTTGTGATTTTTCTTATTATAATACAATGCTCCTATCGTAGAGATAAACTCCAAGGAGGTATTAGAATTCGTTTCTTCTACTGGTATGATACGCTGTCTTCTTTTAGCACGAAACATGAGGTATAATAAACCCATTGTCAACATGGTGTACCAAGCCCAAGAAAGATGCCTATTTCCTAAAACATACTTAAGTGGTGTTTCGTTGGACAAAGACATAGTAGGATAATTCTGTCTAGTCTGATTCAATCTACGACTGAAACTTTCTCTTACTTGGCTATATGAATCCCAATAGATATTACCTTCTTCCAAATGAGAAAAAACTCGCTCTGCATATTCCTTTCCTACTTCATCTAGCATTTGAAAATTGGTAAAAGCTAAAGGATTAGTATGGAAATAAAAATTGCCACCTGGTTTGAGATAATCTTCCGGATCTATATAACGAACCTTAGCAAAATTCACATATTCTGCTCCATTCATCACATCGAACGTACCTAGTTCCATAAACCCAGCTTCCATTTCACAGAAGTAAATAGAATCTATATAATTCCATCGATAAGAATTGGTCTTATGGTTCTTGATGTATTTATAATCAAAACCTATAGAATCTTCAATATCTTGGTGATAGAAATTCATATTGACCAGTGTATCCTGAATCATGCTATAATCATCCCAAGGAGCATCATAGCCACATTCTTCAAAATAAACATAGAACATTAAATCATATGGTAGTGACTTGGAGGAAATGAAAACATTATTTCCATTAGCTACGAAACGGAGTAATTGCTGAACATCAGCTGAGTCTAGGTATTGTGCTTCTCCTATAAAAACGTAATTAGATACGTCGTCTGGATCTTCTGGTAAATCTGTAAGGAAATCACTAGAGATGTTTTTAAATTCTGTGGAAGGATAATACTCTTTCAGTGTATTATTAATGATGTGTGTACCATAAGGAGATTTATTATTTGCCTTATAATTCTCCTTCCAGTCATAACTTTTGGAACGTCCACCACCACCAAACATAGCGAATAGCAGCAGTAGAAGTACAGCTGTTATAAGTAGTGTTATGGGAACGGAACGCTTCATTCAGTAAGTATTGCTTATTTTCAAGGTTATTTTTTCAATATTAGAACAGTCCAAATATATGATTATAAATGGATAGTTGCTTTAATCTACGTAGGAATATTCTACCAAAAGCCCCGCTAATTCGATTGAATTAGCGGGGCTAGCAATATTTATTAACTAAGAAGCTATTTAAAATAAATACTTTAATCTAAAAAGTCAATTTTAAACAAACTCTTATCTCTTACTTAGCAGGACTCAATTCTTCGTGTACTTTTAATCCACATTCTAAGAATCCTCTAAAAACTTCCTCATCACTAATTAGGTTCCCAAGTGGTTTATTCAGAAT
>JBNMOV010000159.1:0-9680 GCA_051275765.1 Maribacter sp.
AAATTAGTAATTAGACATTATTACAAATTGTTTTTTATGAAAAGGGAATTATATTTTTTGGAAATTAACAAGAAGTTTTCGAATTGCATAGCCTACGTATTATACCAATTTACATTTATAAAGTCGCATTGGATTTAGTAATAAATTTGATGAATTGCGAGGCGAAAAACGCAGACATAGCCGTAGCTATGGCGAGTATTTGTAACGAAGTAAATCGTTAAATTTATCCAATTATATGCGACACTTATGATTCAAATTGGTATTACTAAAAGAACACTGCACCAAATAGCTTTTTTATATCCACTCCCCAGGCAACAAACAAACAAACAAACAAACAAACAAACAAACATCGTAGCTAAAAAACTGAGAATGACTCCTTTCGTTCTCAGTTTTTTATTTTTATAGGCTTATTCTCCTAATTTTAGGACATAATAGCCTTATCTTATACTTTCATAAAAAAATTGAAGCGATGATAAAGAATATAGTCCTCCTTTTGCTCTGTTTAAATAGCTTAATCGCTTTCGGAAATGATATTGATTACGTTGAACGGCAAGAGGCATATGTGGATGCAGCACTTCTAAGTAGTACAGGAAATAAAATAACTTTACAAGCATATAATGATTTACCTATCGACCCTGTACAATTAGGAGAAGTACTTTCTAATTTGCCGACCAAATATGATTCAGATTTTCAGATTGTTGAATTAATACGGGTGCTATTCTATTCAGATGGCTTATATGATGATGATATCTTACCTGTACTTGACGATATTCCTTTTTGGTTAAACGAAGGTGATACCACTCGAACTTACTGGTCAGAAAACCATATGATCATGTGGATGAGTTCTGAGTGGTTATTGCATGAGCGTTATGATCGTCCAATTGATAGTACACTATATCCAAGGCTCATTCATTATCTTGAATTGAAAGAAGAGTATGGATATTACGAATTCTTTTCGTCTGTCTATTTTCCCTATACCTTAAGTGGTTTATTAAATCTTTACGAATTTTCAGAAGATCCACTTATCAAGCAACTTGCAAAGAAAGCAGCACAACGCTTATTGAAAGACTTGCTGAAACCTACAACAGATATGGGCGTTTATTTCCCTGCTGCGGGTAGAAATTATCCTGAAAAATACGTAAATCCCTATGGAGGAAACCACAGTAGTATCATTTATTTATTGACTGGATTTGGAGAGGTTCCCACAAGAGCAAGCCATGCTGGTGCTTTCTTGGCTACTTCAAGTTTGCCTGTTGATGAGGTAATTAATTCATGGACTCCTTCTTTGGATACATTAGTATATGTTGGTCATTCTTTCGAAAGTAGTTTCGCCATACACAGCGAAATGACACCAACAGATCAAGTTATATTTCAATGGAGCGCTGGTGGATACGCTCATCCTGAAATTATACAGGAGACTTTTCAATTATTAGCAGATTCTAGTCTCTGGGATCATAAGGATTGGGACATTTTGCAACCCCTTTCTTTTTTGCCGCCAGAAAGTGCTCCTAATGTAGCTGAGGAAGTTAGTGTTATCTCATATAGCTCAGGACTAACTGGACATAACATTCGCATCTTTAAAAATAATTCTATTGCTTTAATGTCAGTACATGAACTATGGAAAGGAAAAGTAGGATTCCAGCAGTGGCCATTCGCAGCAACAGTAGGTACAACAGCTGTTTATACAGCATCGGGAGAGGTAATATCGGAATGGGGAGATCGCGGTCGAAATATCGAAAACACTCATCTGCCCCATGTGGAGCAAAGCAGTAATCTTGCCTTAGTGATGTATCGTCCTGAACCTATTTCAGCTTTGATTGATAATTTTGCTGGTGAACTATTTGAAGATAAAGAAGTAGCCTTATTCTGGCAAGAGGATGCTTATGATGAAATAGTAGAAGATGGACATTGGTTGATGGGACGTCAGGATGAAAATTATGTGGCTGTTAAAAGGAGTTGTACTGAAATGCTCAATACATGGTGGGCGTGTGATACTGGAGAAGGGCAAACCTGGGTAATAATGGTAGGTGATTCTTCGATGTACGGGAGTTTTAATGATTTTCAAAATATCATAGCTCTATCACAATTCAGCGAAGATTGGTCTTATGATCCCGTCACTTCGCAATCCATTTATCATGCAGAGATACTTGTTGATACTTTTTCTGTAGAATATTCATGGGGCGTGGATAGCTTATTTACAAGTATAGAAACACCAATACAGGCTGAGCCTATTTTTAGTATTTATCCAAATCCTAGTAATGGTTATGTAACCATTAATCTTAATTCTATGGTAGACCAATCCATTAATATAAGGGTAATGAATACACTTGGGCAAGAGGTCTATTATGAACAAATTGATTCTTCACTCGCTTCCTCGAGTATTATACAAACATCCAATTGGGAAACAGGCATGTATACTATACTTGTTGAAAGTATGGGGAAGCAATACTACCAAAAATTGATTAAGTTATGATTCAATTTTATTCAATTTTGAAGTGCAGCATAGTCCTATTTTTTTTTGTAATATCCCAAACAATTTATGCACAGAAAAATACATGGGTTGATTCATTAGATCATCGTGCTAGAACGGAAATTCTTCCAGCTAAAAAATATCACTGGACTTGGCAAAATGCTGCTTTGCTGAATACTATAAAAGCACAATATGAAATTGCAAACAGCGAAAAAAAGGATGAATACCTAGCGTACATTCGCAAGGCTATGGACAGAAAACTATGGAGAGCCAACGGAAAAAGCCCCAATGCTGTTGCTTCAGGTCTTGGAATGGCTTTTCTTGCAAGAGTAACAGGTGAGGAGAAATACAAAAGAGCTGCTGATAAAATTTTTGAGGATTACAACAAAATCCCAAAGACGGATAATGGAGGTGTTTCGCATTTGAGAAATTATCAAGAACTATGGGATGATACTATTTTCATGGTGGGTTCTTACTTGCGAGAAATGTACTTACTTACTCGAGATGAAAAATATCTAAACGAATTGCTTCTTCAGGTAGAAGTACATAGAGAAAAACTAAAGGACGATCATTGGGGACTCTGGTATCATGGCTGGGATGGTGATGATAAAAATAGAAGTAACTTTATATGTGGCCAGAAAGGTTGGAGTAATACCCCAAAAAAACGAAGTGAAGAAATTTGGGGGCGTGGCAATGGATGGGTGATAGTAACCTTGGCACAAACCGTCAGTGAATTGCCAGATTCTCTCCCTCAAAGAACAAAACTGGCTGCTTATTTGAAAGAGATGCTGCTCCACTTACCTGAATTGCAGGATACTGAGACTGGACATTGGTACCAGCTTCCAGTCAGGAAAAATGAAGAAGGAAATTTCATCGAGAGTTCCTGTACTGCGATGTTTGGGTACGGAATCCTCATTGGCTTAAGAGAAGGAATCATTGAGGGGGAAGATTATGAAAAAAGTGTAAAGAAGGCTTTCTATGGATTGCGGAAGTACAGTATCCGAAAAGTAAAAAATGAACTCATTACAATGAATGTTTGCAATGGTACTTGTATCGGGGATAATGAGTATTATTTTAATCGAAAAACTAAACGTGAAAAGAGTTTTGGTCTTGGTATGTTTATACTATTTGGAAGAACATATCTCCATATGTAAATGCTGCATATCATCGCCGTTAAAAAATCATTTTGAATACACTACTCCACTATAGACAAAACTGGACAAACTCAAAAAGCTCGATTAAATAAACGTCATGAGTACTTAAGGATGTTAATTTAGAATTATACCCATTTGAATTTATAATTCAAATGGGTATAAAATGCCTATCAGTAATATAGCACCAAAAGCAAGCCCCTTGCTATATGAGTATTTTGATCAACCTACAATATACTCAGTCACAGTCTTTGTCAAGTCGTCAAATACCTAACAAGGCTAGATGCTACATTATTGTTAAGCATTTTAAATGAAACTATAATAAAACACAAAAGCCAATCTCATGAAATTTATCCGAAATGTATAGTATTCAATTCTATATCAAACACAGTATCTCGTTTATACTTACGAGCTTTATTCTTTGTTTCGTGATCAACAGCCATGAGCAAGAAACATTAACCTGTAATAGCAGTCCTACTGGGGCAAAGCTGGTTTTTGTATCCAAAATTGGGGATATTATCCATCTGAAAATATATTGGGACGAAAAAACCATTTTTAGCGAAGATAATTTAGACATCATTAATGGCGAATGCCAGTCTTGTCCAAAAGTTGGTGGTAGTGATCGTTCACACGGAATCGAACAAAACTACCAAGTCAAACAGACCAATACGACCAAACCTACCACTATTAGATGGTCTAGTTCTTATTGCGGCACTCGCCAGTCTATGATCATCGATCCCATAGAATTAAAGTGCAAGAGCAGCCCTGCTGGAGCAAAGCTAGTTTGGATATCCACTGTTGGGGATATTATCAATCTGAAGATGTACTGGGACGAAGGATCTACCTTTGTCGGTTCCAGTAATTTGGTCATCACTAATGGCGAATGCCAGAGATGCCAAAGAGTTGGCGGTGTGGGTCGTAAAAATAAAGATGGCGGTATTCGTCGTCCAAACGGAACGGTACAGAACTACCAAGTCAAACGAACCGACGCTTCCAAACCTGTCACCATTGAATGGACTGGTGCTTATTGTGGCGACCAATCTTTGGTTATTCCTTAGTAGTTAGTCAAGCTAATAGTGTCGGTTATATTTTTAGTGTAATTTTAGTCTGAACGAGGCGGAGGTTCACGATCTTAGCCATAGCTAAATGAGTGGTTCTCTAACGAAGTGCAGGCTAAAAGGACGCAAAAATACTCGACACTATTAACTTGAATGACTACTTAGGGATGGCGAATAGACGAACGTCAGGGGTACAAAGCCGAGAATGATTAATTTCATTCTCGGCTTTGTTGTTTTTATAGACGCATCACTAATGAGATAAAATATCGCTAAAAAGTATTCAACATACTCGAAAATCCGACTAGACGAATATCATAATAAAAAACCTAGAACGAAATGAATCGTTCTAGGTTTTTTATTTATAGGGTTATTTATACCAATTTAAATTTATAAAGTCGCATTGGATTTGCTTAAGAATTTAAGTGAGTACTAGGCAAAAAACGCAGGCACAGCCGTAGCTATGGCGAGTATTTTTAACGACGTAATCGCTTAAATTCTTGGAATTATATGCGACATTTATGACTTAAATTGGTATTAGATAGTAACCCAATGGCAGGAATAGTCTAAAATATAAAATAAATTCCATCTATCCCTCTCCCAATTCTCTCTCCCTTGGATACAATTTCGAAAAGAGCCAACCTACAATCATTGAAATCAAAAACGAAGGTGCCAAAACATCGAGCTTCTCAAAATAAGGTCCAATTACGTCTATATTGACCACCACAAATTTAAAGAATGGAACACAAAGAAATCCTGCAATCATTGAAGCAATTGCACCAGCCTCTGAATAGCCTTTCCAAAACAAAGACAAAATAATCACAGGACAGAAAGAGGCTGCAATACCCGACCAACCAAATATAACCATCCAAAAGACCGTCCGATCTGGAGAATTCATAGCAATGATCATCGCAATGACTAAAGCAAGTACTGCCATCACCAAAGTGACGATTCGAGACATTCTAGTCAAGTCTTCATCTGGTATATTAGGATTGAATACTTTTTGATAAAGATCTCGTGTGATCGCACTAGAAGCAATTACTAATAAAGAATCAATGGTAGACATGATCGCAGAAAGCACCACCGCCACATATATGGCAACCAAAGTATATGGCAAGAAATTTTCTGTCATAATAGACAGAACGTCTTCTCCAGCATTACCTAATATTGCTTCAGGATCTTGTCCATTTTCAGTGAATAATATCCGAGCTAAAATACCAATCGTTACTGCTGCTGCATCTGTTAATAAGGTAAAAATTATTGCTACCCATTTTCCTTTATCAATTTCATTTTCATCCCTGATTGACATGAAACGAACATATACTTGAGGAGATCCAAGAAAGCCTAAGCCAATCATCGCAAAGCCTAACATGGTAGCAATATTCATCCATGCATCATCACTTGTGCCCCATACATTTGTCAATGCAGGATCGATAGTATGTAAACTTTCTATGATGCCTGTCGTTCCATCCATTGAGAAATAAACGACAATAGGTAAAAGCAGTAATCCAAAGAACATCAGCAGCCCTTGAAACAAATCAGACCAAACCGCTGCTACGAATCCTCCAATGAAAATATAGGATAACACAATGACGAAACCAATGATTGCACCTGTATAGTAATTGATTCCCATCATCGATTCAAAGGCTTTGCCTGTAACATCAATTTGGGAACTCACGTATATAATGACAAAAACGGAAAGAATCGTTGAGGCTAAAATCCGAAGTGTTTTGGTCTTCGACTTAAAATGACTTTCTAAATAATCAGGAATCGTAATAGCTTGATACTCATCTGATTTTCGCTTAAATCGTTTGGCCATATACCACCAAGAAATCGCCACTCCTAAAACCTCACCTACGACAACCCAATAAGTTGACATTCCGGAAATAGCTCCCATTCCTGTCAAACCAATTAACAACCAACCAGATTCTCCTGTAGCTCTTGCAGAAAAAGCGACCGCCCAAAAACCCATGTTTTTACCGCCAACATAAAAATCACTCATGCTTTTAACTCGACGAGATGCAATAATTCCAATGAGGAATAAAATAAGAACGTAGAGTCCTAATGCAATTATTTTAGATATTTCCATAACGTTGGTTTATAGAACATGAAAGAATTAATAAAATTTAACTTGAATTTTTATGCCGTAATCTGCTGCTTAAACAAAGCTGCATTATCTGCAATAAATTGCTCCATTGTTGCAAAGAAGTTCAAAATATCTTGATGTTCATTTTGTGCATTGATCGTGATCAAACGAATAAATTCATCTTCCTTAAATGAACCATAGCCTACTAACAATTTCGAATGCTCCCATAATAAAGTACAAATATCACGAGCTGGAATTCCTTTATAATTAAAACAAATCGCTATCGTTTCATCATAGCTGTAAAGTGTATAATCGCTATTGTTTCGAACATATTCTCGAGCAGTATCTGCTAATGCAAATTGATGATCAACAATTTTTTCTAAACCTATCGTACCTACGCTTTTCCAAAGTGTCCAAAACTTTAAAGCATCATTTCTTCTACCACATTGCAATGATGTCTTTCCTAAATTAAATCCATCGTTATCCGTTTGGTATAAATAACTCGCATCATTGGAAAAAGAATCATATAAATGCTTTTTATCCTTCACTACAATAATAGAACAAGACAGTGGCGTTCCAATCATTTTATGTGCATTCACACTAAATGAGTCGACCAACTCAATTCCATCAATCAGATATTTGTATTTTTTGCTAAACAAAACCGATCCACAATAAGCACCATCTACATGAAGCCACATATTATGCTTTTTGCAAATTTCGCTGACTGGTCGTATCGGATCAAATGAACCCAAAACGGTCGTACCAGCTGTCAAATTTACCATAACTGGTAATCCGCCATCTGAGATATCTTGTTCAATCATTTTTTCTAAATGAACCGCTTCTACCCTACCTTCTTTATCCGTTGGAATGTATCGAACATTATCTCTACCTATTCCACAAAAAGTCGCATTTTTAGGAATACTATAATGTGAGTCTTTGGACGTATAAACCATCATTCTTTGCTGCATGCCTTGGCTACTCACCTTCGATGAAGCACGATCTCTTGCCATTAACATAGACATGAAATTAGTCATTGAACCTCCAGGGGCTAATGTTCCATCTGAGTTTTTATCCCAACCTACCATATTGCAAACCTCTCTCAGAATAACTTTTTCGACACCTATTTGAGCTCCAGCCGCTTTATAAGTATACATGCTATTATTCAACATTACAGCAAGTAACTCTCCTAAAATGGCTTTGTCATTTCTTCCTCCAAACAACTGATTAAAAAATCCTTTGGTCGCTGTTCGTGGTGAAGCGAAAACCAGTTCTTTTACTACCTTTTCAAATTCCTCTTCACTCAAAGGATCTTTCTTTAAGGAGAGGTCTATCGTATTAAATAATTCGGAAGACGGGATATGTTTAGTTACGGGATTTACCTCCTCATCTATCAAAAGGTCATTGGTAATTCTTTGAAATAAATCAAGTGTATTCTTCATTAGATAAAGTTTAAAACACTAAATAATAGTATTTTTTTAGTTAAAATCAATTCTATGATTAGTAATTGTGTGCAAAAATAGGAATATTATCTAATTTTGTACTAATCTTAGTAAAATGCCCACCCTACCAAATACTGCTTTTGTCTGAAGTTGTTTAAAAACTTCTATAAATACAATAACTATGAACCACATTATTACTATTGAGCAATTAACCAAAACTTTAGATAAAGCTGATCCAAGTGATTATGCAAAAATCATGAAGAGGATTAGAATCGGAGCAAACGGTTTAGATGATTTTAAGACTTGGTCAAAGCAATGTTATACTAGAAACTGCCTAGCACGAACAGAACAGTATGAATTAATTCTATTGTGCTGGGAAATCGGTGCCAAAACACCCATACATGGTCATGGTGGAGAAGAATGTTGGGTTTACCAAATACAAGGAACAGTTGAAGAAAAGCGATTCGAGGAGGAATCCTGCTCTTTAAAAGTAACCAACTCCATGGTATTAACACCTAAAAAATTGACTTACATGAATGATGGAATGGGATATCATAGCATTGAAAATATCTCAGACCAACGAGCGATGACACTCCATATTTATACTTCACCAATTGATGCTTGCAAAGTTTTTAATACTAAAAAAGATTGCTTCGAAATTAAAGAGATGTCTTATCATACTTTTGAAGGGAATGAAGTAGAATGTCTTGTTTCTTAGCCAAAAAAGTAATTGGTTTTAACAACAGAATATTTTTATTCATTTTATTAATTATTAAGTGATTTTTTCATAGATTTACTTCATAACGTAGAAAATTTCACGGCTAATGAACTCGATAGATTTAAAAATTCTTGATATGCTTCAAACTAATTCCGGTAGAACAGCCAAGGAAATGGCAACGGAATTATCGTTGACGACTACACCTGTTTATGAGCGGATCAAGAAATTGGAAAAAGCAGGATATATCAAACAGTATGTTGCCTTACTCAATACTGACTTACTGAATAAAAACATCATCGTCTTTATGAATATCACCATAAAAGACCATCACAAAGAAGCTCGAGACAAGTTTGTAAAAAGCATGGAATCCCTAGATGAAGTATCTGAATTTTATCATACTTCAGGAAGCTTTGATTTTTTAGCAAAAGTAAGGTTTGCAAATATTAAAGACTACAGAGATTTCCTAGTAAATGAAGTTACTTCCATTCGAAACATCAATGATATTGATAGCCAAATTGTATTAGAAGAAATAAAGTATTCTACGAAAGTGGCACTTTGAAAATATGAAAATATTCTTTCTCAATATCATTTTACAACCAATCAAGTAAGAATTTGTTAGGAATTTAATCATACTACTAGTGTACTAACTCATAAGTTAAGGGATGTTAAGCTGCCGTAATTATTAGTTTTTGTTAGGCACAAAAAACGGAGTTACGCCCTAGCGTAATGAGTATTTTTGGAACGACACAGAAGCTGATAAG
>JBNMOV010000160.1:0-9668 GCA_051275765.1 Maribacter sp.
GTCCAAACATGAATAGGTATATATCCATGATCTTTTTATGTGGAAAAACTGTGCGAACAAAGTATATTCCAAAATATTTTGTCAGTAAATATGACGCTGACAATACCTGTGAGACGACTAATGCCTTCAAGAAATTTTCTGTATTGATGTGGCTATTTATAAAAAGTACTAGACCAAATAGTCCAAATGAAACAATGCTCACAATATACAAAATAAAGGAATGAACATTTGCCCTACCTATCGATTCTCGATAAGCCATATTTTGTACATTCCCATTCATAAAGGATTTAAAAAGGACATTGAGTTTATCCCTAAAAAGGGAAGCGACCAAGGTAAGAATCAACAAAAGAGGGACGATCATCAATAATAACCAATTTTTTGAAACAGTTCTATCTCCTTCATACCTAGATATCTGAACTAATACATCATCGCTATATCTAGCTGCCTCTTCTTGCTTTTTCTTTAAGGAGAGGGAAGGGATTGCTATGTCAAAAGGATTACCTCTTGGGTTATTAATGGCTGTTTTTGCACTATCATCCAATCTGTAAACTAACTCGAATGGATTGGGATCTACTGCTTGAGTTTGGCTATGTAGCCCAAAAAGCAAGCAAATGACAATAACAATTTTATATGTTGTTTTAAAAAATATCATAGTAGCCATCACTGTATAACGTATCTCACAGACACACCGAATTCATTCAGTCCAAAACCTTTTATCCCTATTATTTTCCTATTCAATGGACTATAATAAGGCTTATAATCCAAAGAAATATTCAGAGGAAAATTATAAAAAGTATATTCTATCCCTCCTATTACATCAGCATTGAGAATAATAAGGTTTTTTCCTCCTCCTAGAGTAATTCCAGCACCTGCAAACAAATTGAGTCCTTCTGTCAGATAAAAATGATATTCATATAATCCAGTAACGAAAAAACCCAATTTTTTAGGATCGTTATATGAAAAACTAACCCCTGCAATCCCTTCTATCACAGAATATCTCGTAATAAAGTGCTTATAGGTAACGCCCGTAGGATTACCTCCTCTCAAGCCGATAACATTAATATAGTTATCCTGAGCTACAATTCCGCCTATCGTAGATAAAAACATGATGATTGCAAAGGAATATTTTTTCATTGGCTATTCTTCTGTTTTAATTGCTTCTGTTGTTGCTTCTGTTGTTTCCTCTGTTGTTTCCTCTTCTTCTTCTGTAAAATCCAACAAATCTCTCGCATTCAAGAAGCTGAACCACTTCACCAATTTTTTTACATCACTATAGTATACCTGATCCTGATCGTAATTAGGTAATACTGCATCCATATATTCAAATGCTTCCGTAGCGTTCACTTTATTACTAGGAATAGGGATTGCCTCTGCCTTTTCAGACATGGTTTCAAATACCTTATTCAAAGGAATCGTCTCTCCATCATTCATATAGATAGAAATAGAATCCAATGGCGTGAACTGATGTTTTCTAGATGAAACAAATTTTCTCTTTCCAGAATCACAATCTTCTATGATAAGGCCATTACTTCTATTGCCTATCATCTTATGTACTCCCGACATCTCGCTTATTACTACAAATTTCTTAAGACTCATTCTGTTCTATTCTTAATAGTTAATTCAAATTGCATAAAACGCAATTTGGTCGATAAACGATAGTTTTTATCAAAAATATTTAAACTATGGGCTATCGTCTATGGACGTTGCAGACAAGTCTGCAACTCAAGTTAATTAATATTCAAATTCCATACGCTGACAAGGAAAATTGAAAAGGCATTCTTCTTTTATCAATTTTGCGACCTTGGCAGGTACCATTTTTTCCCAACCAGGTTCATCTGTCTGTAACATGTGAAGTACTTCCTTTGAAAAAATGTGCAATATATCTGTATTTACATTATTAACGTCATCTATCTGCCCTCTTTCTATCAAGTGTTGATATAAAAATTTAATTCCATCAGGAATAGGCATATTTTTAGAATCCATTAATTCAGAACTTCCTTCTTGTAAACTAGGATAAACATAAAGTTTCACATTATGTGCAAACAACTCTCCAAACGCTGCTAATAAACGTCCTTCTTTATTCTGATAGTATTTTTCATTGATTAAATTTAGCATTTCCCTAGCTCCTATCACTAATCCAAATTTCTGGATTTTATAATCGGATAGATAATCTATCAATTTATAACGCTCTGTACAGTTCGTTATCATCACTGTCATTCCTAAATCACATAGGAGTTCTGTTCTATCCAGAAAATCCTTTTCATCTATTTCGCCATCAGCTTTTAGATTATCTATCGTGATTTCTGTCAATAGTTGTGCTTTTCGAGCTTCTACATCATCCTCTGCCTTGAACTGGTCAAAACTACGTTTCAACATATCAAGATTCACATGAGTCACTGGTCGAAAACTACCTCTTACCACTTGTACATGACACTTATATAAAAAACCAGAAGCATGTATATTCCGCTTTTTTTCATCGAACATCGCTACATCGCAAATATTATTTTTCACGAGGTATAAACTCAATAATCTATGATCTATAGGAGAAAAGTCTGCTCCATCCATCCTAATCAAGTCTATCCTTACCCTTTCATGTAATTGATCCATCAATGAAATAATAAACATTTCTGGATCATCATGATAATTATAGCAAGCATAGATTAGATTCACACCTAATATCCCCACAGCTTGTTGTTGTAGGGTATTATTTTTATCCTGCATTTTTACGTGTAGGACTACTTCGTTAGCTTCGCCATCTGGTTCCATTTGGAATCTGATACCCATCCATCCACTTCCCTTAATCGTTCTACTATAATTGATAGCTGATATAGTATCTGCAAAAGCGAACAAGCGAGTATCTGGTCTTTCGTCTCTAAGTCTATTGATCATGAGATCGTATTCATGATCCAACATCTTATATAATCTAGATTCGCAAACGTATCTACCCGTTGGCTCTGGACCATAGATATCATCAGACACTATTTTGTCATATGCTGACATGGTTTTGGCTATAGTACCAGCTGCAGCTCCTACTTTAAAAAAGAAACGAGCGACTTCCTGTCCTGCTCCTATTTCTGCAAAAGCACCATAAATCTTACTATTCAGGTTGATTTCCAGTGCTTTTTGTTCTGGTTCTAATACTTGTCTTGCCATTTTAAAAAAGGCCTTTTAATATTCAAAATAAAATGAATGCAAAGTTACGTAAAATCTTTTTGGTATGTTTGTGCAATTTTGCAGGAGTAAAAAAGATTTTTCTGCTCTGAGCATCTATTAAGAACCTACAATTTAACCAAATGAAAAGATTTACTTTTTTCCTCGAAAGCATGAAGAATATGAAATCTACTGGTACAATAACTCGTAGTTCGAGATTTGTGTGTCGTGATATGATTAGTTATGTAGATTTTGAAAATGCTGATGTATTGGTAGAATTGGGTGCAGGAGACGGCGTAATCACTAAGCATATTCTCAAGGCAATGAAGCCAGATACCAAATTACTTGTGTTTGAAATCTCTGAAGTGTTCTGTGATATGATTAGAAAAATCGAGGATGATCGAATGATTATAATTCAAGATTCAGCAGAAAATCTTGGAAAACACCTAGAAGAATTGGGTTATAAGCAAGTTCATGATGTTATATCTGCGATTCCATTTGTTGTATTACCAGATGATTTAGCAAAAAAAATAGTGAGCGAAGTAAGAAAATATCTTAGACCCAAAGGAACAATGGTTCAGTTGCATTATTCTATGTTATCAAAAAAACTCTATGAAAAAATATTTGATAAAGTATCCATAAAAATTACGCCCTTTAACATTCCTCCTGCTTTCTTACATATTTGCCAATAATATAGAAATTATTTAATAAACTGATCGTAAAACTTGATTCCTAAACTCTTCGCTTATTTTGAGTCCCGTAATTACACTGCAAAACTCAAAATGAGTCTCGACTTAAAGATCAAGTATTTACTATCAGTTTAAAAAAAAATCGCAAGAAAAATCAAACCGCACTTGTTTCTTTACACGAAAATAATATATTTTTGACGAGGTAAAATTAAATTATTTAGTTTTATTTTGATAAAATAAAATAAAGGGTCTCTTTTAACACAATTACTGTCCCATAAATCCCTTCATACCCAATAGAAAGGATTTTTGTTCTCAAACATTTGCACAAAAAGAATGGGCTGTATCTAGAATTAGATACAGCCCGCTTTCTTTTCCATATTGTCAATTCTACAAACAGTATGAGTTTGCATCTATTAATGCCTTTGCGATGGTTCTTCTTAGCACCTTCACATTTTGAGGAGGGTACTTTCCGAATCGTTTCACACCTCTCAACATTACACTCAACATATCACCTTCTGTAAATGAAGCCAAAGCATCTGTAGCAGATTTAACTACTCTAGATGTTGCATCGTAAATGTATGTTTTTAGGATAGCATCATAAACTGCCTGATCTACCTGCTTATCTCTATTTGCTAATTTCTGTACTCTCAACAATGTAGATTCTGCATTGAAGCAATCTATCATCATATCTGATACATTCATTAGTATTTCTTGCTCTTCCTTTAGATTGATCTTCCCATCCATCTGTTCCTTTGCAGCAGTTCCTGCTACCATAAGGATCATTTTTTTGAAATTCTGGATAGCTTTTACTTCTTCTCCATAAGTTCCTTCTGGCTTAGAAAGATCTGGCATGGATGCTAGTTCTTTCTGTACCGTCCAAGCTGGTCCAACGATATCCAATTGACCTTTCATCGCTTTCTTCAATAGCATACTTACAGAAAGCATTCTGTTGATTTCGTTCGTACCTTCATAAATACGATTGATACGAGCATCTCTGTACGCCTGTGCAGCAGGATATTCTTCAGAGAATCCATTTCCGCCATGTATTTGTACCGTTTCGTCTACTACATAATCTGCAGCTTCAGAACCATATACTTTCATCAATGCACATTCTACTGCATACTCTTCAGCTGCTTCTAACAGTGCATCTGAGTAAGACATTCCTCCTGCAACTAGATTATCTTTCTTATCTTTCAACATATCAGATACTCTGTAAACAGAAGATTCTAATGCAAAAGTTCTAATAGCTTGCTCTGCTAATTTATATTGTATCGCTCCAAAGTTAGAGATGGATTGCTTGAATTGTTTTCTTTCATTAGCGTACTGAACACTAATCGTCGAAGATGCTCTACAACCACCTACTGCTAATGCTCCTAATTTAAAACGACCTACATTCAATACATTAAATGCGATTAGGTGTCCTTTTCCTACTTCTCCCAACACATTCCCAACAGGAACTTCTGTATTTTCAAAAAATACTTGACGAGTAGAAGATCCTTTGATTCCCATCTTGTCTTCTTCTGCTCCTAAACTAATTCCTTTACTATCTGCATCTACTACAAATCCTGTGAATTTATCACCATCTACTTGTGCAAATACGATGAACACATGTGCAAATCCAGCATTGGAAATCCACATTTTCTGTCCATTCAGAATATAATTTTTTCCATCAGCAGATAATTCTGCTTTAGTCTTAGCTGCTAATGCATCTGATCCAGAACTTGGCTCTGTCAAACAATAAGCTGCATATTTAGAACCCATCGCTAATTCTGGAAGGTATTTTTGCTTCACTTCTTCTGTACCAAAATATAATATTGGTAACATCCCAATTCCTGTATGTGCAGCAAAAGAAGTCGTCCAACCTCCACTTATTGCTCCTATTTGATCACAGATCATGGTTACTGTATTTGTATCCATCAACATTCCACCATACTCATCTGGAATATGACAACCTAAAAAGCCTAGTTCTCCAGCCTGACTCAATAACTCTACTTGATTAGCAATCTTATTACCTCTAGTACCTACTTGCTCTACAAAATCTATGACAGTCTGCTTGACCATTTGTTGTTCCTCATCCCACTCTTCTGGAATAAATATATCTTCTGGTGCAGAATCCTTAATGATGAACTCTCCTCCTTTTAGTACATTTTTTACAATAATATCTGACATGGAAAACCAATTTATTTAATCTAGCGAATTTTCGCTAGAACAAATATAAGGAGTTTTTATGAAGAAAGAAATAGATAGGAAAAATTATATGTGCATAACAAACTATATGGATCAATTTATACCAATTTGAATTTATAAATTCGCATTGGATTTAGTAATACATAGAAAGAATATTCATGAAAACGAAAAATGTCCACCCCACGTTAGTGGGATGGACACATCAAAACAAAACGAAAAACCAACTTTAAACAAGATAAAATTCTTATATATCTACTATCCAGCTTTTAAACGGATAGGTATTATTTGTTTCTTACCGCCTCTATTTATCGTGAGGTTAACTACATCTCCTGGGCGTTTTCTTCCTACTAAACCTTGTAGTTCTGGTGCGGATTTTACTGATTTACCATCTACTTCTGTGATGACATCATCTGGCAATAATCCTGCAAATTGTCCAGCAGTACCATCTAGAACTTCTAGTATAACTACTCCTTGACTGATATCTAATCCTAGTGCAGTTGCTTGTTCACTATCCAAATCTATAATATCTATTCCTATCAACCCTCTTTGAGTTGCTCCATATTGGATAAGGTCATCTACTACTTTGGTTACTATTTCTACAGGAATTGCAAATGAATATCCTGCAAATGAACCTGTCTGAGTAGCTATTGCAGAATTGATACCTAATAATTTTCCTTCTGCATCTACTAATGCTCCTCCAGAGTTCCCTGGATTTACTGCTGCATCTGTCTGTATGAAAGATTCTATTGAGCGACTCCCTTTCAGTATATTAATATCTCTTGCTTTAGAGCTGATAATACCAGCTGTTACTGTAGATGTCAAATCAAAAGGATTTCCTACTGCAAGCACCCATTCTCCTACTTCTGCCACATCTGAATTAGCGTTAGCTAATGTAGGAAGGTCTTCTGCTTCTATTTTTAATACTGCTAAATCAGTTGTTTTATCTGTTCCAACCACCTTTGCCTGGAACGTCCTATTGTCAAACAGGGTTACTTCAACTGTTTCTGCAAAATCGACTACATGATTATTCGTAATAATGTAACCATCTTGGGTATAAATCACTCCTGACCCAGTTCCTTCTTGTGGTCCACCACCTCCAAAAAGGTCGCCGCCAAAGAAATCTCTAAAAAAATCATCATCACTACTTGTGTCTGCAGTTTTAGCGGCACCAGAAGCTTTGATGTGAACTACAACAGGCATAGCCTTCTTAGCTGCTCTTTTAAAATCAAACGGAACAGCATTTAGTCCTTTATTAACGTTTGTATTGAGTACAAGCTCAGCATTGTAATGCTGTTTTGTACTCAAGGAAGATTCTGGAGAGAGGAAATGAATTCCGCTCAACATAACCATTCCTCCTATCATACCCGCAAATACTAAAGAAAAAAATCTAGTCATATTTGGTTTTAATTTATTTATCCATTTGAGTAAAAAGTAACTCAATTGTATAAGTGTGATTTACAACTATATAACGCATAGTGCTATATATTGTTACTTTTCGGTTCTCACTTTAACTGTACGTTAACAGGATCATCTATTTCAATCAAATTATGACAAAAGACTAGTTTTATTTAAAAGCCTTAATACCTTTGTTATGAATGAAGTCTTTTAAAAACTGGATTTTTCATTGCGAAGTTGTTTATTAACACCTTTTATGTATCTGTTTTATTATACTTCAATTACATGACTTTCATATGTATGGATGTGGTGAGTAAAAATGAGGAAGAATATCAATTTATAGAACAGTATCTAAAACCGGAAACGGATTTAGAAAAATCTATTATGTCTGATGAAGACTATATAAAAGGATTATTTTGGGGTAAACCAAGGTATGGACATCCTGAAGGAAAGGTTATACTACATATAAGAGAAGTGCTGGACAATGTGGACAAAATACCTAACATTGATAACAAAACCAGAAGAAAATTAAGAATTATTACATTAGTACATGATTCTTTTAAATACAAAGAAGCTGAGTATAGAAAAAAGTATGGAAGAAAAGATGAATATCATCATGCTGTACTCGCTGCACAATTCTTAGCTAAACATACTGATAACGAACAATTAGCCAATATCATCCTATTACATGATGAAGCATACTATTCTTGGAAGCTGCTTCGCTATCATAAAATGGATGAATATCAAGCAAGATTAGACCAGCTGCTTTCTAATCTTGGAGAAAGTTTACAGATTTATTATCTCTTCTTTAAATGTGATACACAAACGGGAGATAAAACTCAAGATCCTTTGATTTGGTTTGAAACCAATATAAAAGGTATAAATGTTGTTGACTTCTAAACATATCCCTCTTCAATTCTGTTTTCATACCTAAGAAACGCTTAGGTATGTTGAATAAATAATCGTCCGTTTTGATTTTATCAATTCCAGACAGTTATTCATTTGCCATCCCTAAACTCTTAAAATAGAGGTAGAAATACAATCTTTATAGAGAAAGCCGTACCTTTGCGGCTCGTTTTAAATTTCTTCATTTTCAAAAACACAATTGGAATGCAAACTGCATCAGATTTGAAATACAAGGTAAAAGATATATCCCTTGCGGATTGGGGGCGTAAAGAAATGGAATTAGCTGAGGCTGAGATGCCTGGACTAATGGCTTTACGCGAACAACATGGTAAAACAAAGCCTCTAACAGGAGCAAGAATAGCTGGATGTTTACACATGACGATACAGACTGCTGTACTTATTGAAACATTGGTAGAATTAGGTGCTGAGGTTACATGGTCTTCTTGTAACATTTTCTCTACACAAGATCACGCTGCTGCTGCAATAGCTGTTACTGGTGTTCCAGTATATGCTTGGAAAGGAATGAACGAGGAAGAATTTGATTGGTGTATCCTACAGACACTAACTGGTTTTGAAGGTGGAAAACCTTTGAACATGATTTTAGATGATGGAGGAGATTTGACGAATATGGTTCTAGATCGCTTTCCTGAATTGGTGAATGAAATCAAAGGGTTGAGTGAAGAAACTACTACTGGTGTTCATAGATTATATGAAAGAGTAAAGAATGGTACTTTACCTATGCCTGCGATCAATATCAATGATTCTGTAACGAAGTCCAAGTTTGATAACAAATATGGATGTAAGGAATCTTGTGTAGATGCTATTCGTAGAGCTACAGATGTAATGATGGCTGGAAAAGTAGCTGTTGTTGCTGGATATGGTGATGTAGGAAAAGGTTCTGCTGCCTCATTGAGAGGTGCAGGATGTAGAATCATTGTAACTGAAATCGACCCTATCTGTGCTTTACAAGCAGCTATGGACGGATTCGCTGTGAAGAAAATGAAGGATGCTGTAAAAGAAGCTGACATCGTAGTAACAGCAACTGGAAATAAAGATATTCTTACTGAGGAGCATTTCCGTAACATGAAGGACAAAGCTATCGTTTGTAACATTGGTCACTTTGACAATGAAATAGACATGACTTGGTTGAATGATACTTATGGAGATACTAAAGTAGTCATCAAGCCACAGGTAGATAAGTATACTATCGACGGAAGTGATGTATTGATTTTGGCAGAAGGACGTCTAGTTAATCTAGGTTGTGCTACAGGTCACCCATCATTCGTAATGTCTAATTCATTTACGAATCAGGTTTTGGCTCAGCTAGAACTATGGAATAAT